>JACDEP010000067.1 GCA_013816325.1 Methylotenera sp. | reverse complement strand
GAACTACGACGCTTCATGTGGAACTATGTAGGCATCGTGCGCACCGACAAGCGTCTGAGCCGCGCCCTACACCGCATTCATATGCTGCGCGATGAAGTACATGAGTTCTACAGCAACTTCAAGATCAGCAACGATTTAATCGAGCTGCGCAACTTGCTGCAAGTAGCCGAATTGATCGTATTGAGCGCCATGGAGCGTAAGGAAAGCCGAGGTTTGCATTACAGCAAAGACCATCCTAACTTGGATACGGAAGCGATACCGACGGTGCTGAAACCTTCTAATTACTACAGCCTGCTGGATCGCGAACATGAACATACTCACTAGTTAGCTTATATAGGCAAAAACATAAATCTAGCATTAATTCCAATACGCCGTATAATGCGCAAAGAAATTCAAGCCCCTATGCCAACCAATCTGCGTAGCGGTCATTACCCTAGTCTTCATGATTTCCAAATCAACCAATGAATGATTATTACATTTTGCCTACCTCGATTGGTGTTATTTCATAGTAATAGGTCGGCTTAAATTCCAAGCGGAGCTTTACTTTGACAATCGAAACAACCTTGCCTGACTTTAATCAGTTAGGATTATCCGAACCCATTTTGCGCGCTATTAGCGACGCGGGTTACACCACACCAACTCCAATTCAAGCGAAAGCGATACCCGTAGTGTTAAACGGTGGCGATTTACTCGCCGGCGCACAAACCGGTACCGGTAAAACTGCCGGCTTTACCTTGCCGATTCTGCATATACTCAGCCAGAAACCATTGTCTGAAGTGCCTAAAGGCCGCCCACGCTGCTTGATGCTCACGCCTACCCGTGAACTCGCTGCGCAAATTGAAGAGTCTGTTAAAACTTACGGTAAGTATTTGCCACTGACATCGACTGTGATTTTTGGCGGTGTGAATGTTAACCCGCAAATCTCGCGCATGAAAAAGCCGCTGGATATTTTAGTTGCCACACCGGGTCGCTTGCTCGACCACGCGAACCAGAAAAATATAGATTTATCAGGCATCGAGATTTTGGTGCTGGATGAAGCTGACCGCATGCTGGACATGGGCTTTATCCGCGACATCAAGAAAATACTAGCCATGTTGCCTAAGCAACGCCAGAACCTATTGTTCTCTGCCACTTTCTCTGACGAGATCAAAGGATTGGCCGATGGCCTATTGCATAACCCTGGCTTTGTAGAAGTCGCACGCCGCAATACAGCGTCTGAGCTCGTTGAACAAACCGTGCATATGGTTGCGCAAAGCCACAAACGCGACCTCATGAGCCACCTGATTAAGCATCACGATTGGAAACAGGTATTAGTATTTACCCGTACCAAACATGGCGCAAATCGTTTAGCTGAAAAGCTCATTAAAGATGATATTCAAGCCGCCGCAATTCACGGTAACAAAAGCCAAGGCGCGCGCACCAAAGCCCTAGCCCAGTTTAAAGACGGTACCATGCGCGTATTAGTAGCCACTGACATCGCCGCACGTGGACTGGATATTGATCAATTGCCGCAAGTAGTGAATTTTGAATTACCCAATGTGCCCGAAGATTACGTGCACCGCATTGGCCGTACAGGTCGCGCAGGCAGCAGTGGCTCGGCCGTATCACTGGTGGACCGTGAAGAACTCAAATTGCTGAAAGACATAGAAAAGCTGATCAAGCGTGAGATTCCTAAAGTGCAGGTAGAAGGTTTTACGCCTAACGCCAACCCAGAGCCAGAAGCACCGCGTTCCACGCAACCGCATGGCAGACCACCACGTGGGCATAGTCGCAATAAACCACGTTCTAACTCAGAGGATACTAACTCAAGAGGCGCAGGCAATGGCCAGAATGCTGGCCGCAATGCAAATCAAAATGGACAACGCCAGGGCCAGCCACAAGGTAGGAATCAAAGCACTACGAACTCTGAATCGCGCCCGGCACGCAGCCATAACCCTAATGCGCCTAGATCTAATAACCAGCAACCGCGGAATGCCAACGGCCATTCACAAAATTCAGCACCTTCAGCAAATAATAAGAATCAGTCAGAAGCTGCACGCCATCAAGCCATGCCGCAACCCGCTTTATTTGCGCCACCGCCTAGCCCAAGTCGTCATCAAGCTAACCGCCAAAATACGAGTCGTCCGACCAATAACTCTGGCAACCCTAACCGTAGCGGCGGCAGAGGTCGCTAGGGAAGGTTTTTAGTATAAAAAATATCACTTTAACCGCCAATAAAAATATAACGCAGTATATTTAAGATATCAGGAATATTTTTTGATGAGTAACGCCGTATTGCAACAAAGATGAGTTTTTAATGAAAATTTGGGTGGATGCTGACGCATGCCCGGTTGTAATCAAATAAATTTTGTATCGGTCGGCAGACGTACCAAAATCACGACGACGCTCGTCGCTAATCAATATTTACGCACGCCGCCCTCGCCTTATATTAAGACCTTGCAAGTATCCAGCGGTTTCGATGTTGCCGATAATAGAATCGTGCAGGAGCTTGAAGCTGGCGACTTGGTAATTACTGCCGATATTCCACTAGCGGCTCAAGTGGTAGAAAAAGGCGGTCATGCGCTCAATCCGCGTGGCGAGCTTTACACAACGGCTAATATCAAAGAGCGTTTAACCATGCGTAACCTTATGGAAGAGCTGCGGGGTAATGGGGTGGATATTTCTGGCCCTTCCACTTTCAGCTTGGCGGACCGTCAGGCTTTTGCTGGAGCGCTGGATAAGTTCATCGCTAAAGCTATCGCAACACAGATTCCATTAAAAACCTAATGCAGAAAAAAATTATTCTCAATTTAAGCAAATCGCAAAAATAGATTAAAATTCCACAATCAATACCTTATCAAATTTAAGCTTAGGAAAGCACCTCTTAGGAAAAGCAAAATGCAAATCGCAATGAACACTGTAGTAACAATGACTTACGAACTTAAAGATGCCGATGGCAATGTGCTTGAATCTAGCGCAGAACCTGTGTCTTATTTACATGGTGGCTACGACAATATCTTCCCGAAAGTGGAAGAAGTGATGCACGGCAAAAATATTGGTGACGTGGTCACTGTAGATTTGCAACCTGCTGATGCGTTTGGTGAATATGATGAAGAATTGGTACAGATTGAGCCAGTTACTGCTTTCCCGGCAAAAGATTTAAAAGTCGGCATGCAGTTCGAGGGTGAAGACGACACCGGCGAAGTGATTCTATACACAGTAACAGAAATCTCCGATGGCAAAGTCATTGTAGATGGCAACCACCCTTGGGCAGGCGAGCGTGTAGTATTCAACGCAACGATTACCGATGTACGCACCGCCAATAAAGAAGAAGTTTCACATCAGCATGTGCACGGGGCTGGTGGGCATCATCATTAGACCACTGTAACTATTTTCTTGATATTTTACGCAACACTCAAATATTTAACTGTATGGATACAATAAAAGAGCCAGCTGCGTTACATCAAAATGGCGTCTAAGGCGGAAGGTTTCAGCCTTTTATCACTGCTCTGGGAGCCGCTCTGCTATTGCCTCGCAGAGCACCATTTTTAAGATTATTTTCAGGAAAATTTGAAAATACCCATGTCTGTTTTGCTTTTCCGAAATTATTTCGCGACGCGCAAGTTTATGCTAAGGTGAATGCCTACTTTCCGTAGGTTTTTATCAACTAATCATAAGGAGATCGTTATGAAATGGACTGGCATCTATCTTGTAGGCTATGTTATCTTCATCGGTGGCGTTATTGCGGCGCTGTGGAAATCCGGTGTCGTGGAGTCCATTGGAACGACATGGACCGTGATAGGCGTGGTGTTAGCGATCGGTATTGGCATCATGCTTGCCGTTTCCAACAGTGGTAATAAAGAAAGTATCGAAATAAACCGAAAATGATCTGTGGAGCCTAAAAAGGTGGCTGAAGATTTTTTAAGGTAGTCACGCGAATGTTGCGGTGGCATGTGCTTTCTTCTTTTTAGTATCTGTTTCGACTTTCTTCTGATTTCACAACCGATTTTTGGTAATAGACTGACTAGCCTGACGCTTGGCGATATTTAACTGATAAATCAGCGTTACCTTATGGTTTGTACTGCCCAAATCAAAAAGAAAAGTTTGAATAAATAACTTGTAAGCCATCAAGATTTATTCATTAAGTCTTTTAATTTGTACAGCAGGTCCAATGCTTGCTTAGGCGTTAAATCATCCGCCTGTAGGCTCTCCAGCTCAGCGATGATCGGGTGAATCGGTATATCGGTATCAGGTTCAGCAACCGCAAACATATCTGGCTGGGCTGTGTTGTTTGCTACCTGATTTACTTCCAGCTGAGCGAGTTTCTTCTTGGCTGCGCTAATTACTGGCCTTGGAATGCCTGCCAGTTGCGCGACTTGCAAACCGTAACTTTGGTTGGCTGCGCCCTCTTCTACCTTATGCATGAAAACGATAGCTTTGCGCTCTCCTTGACCATGCTCTACAGCATCCAGATGCACGTTCGCCGCATGCTTGAATTCATCAACGATACGCGTCAGCTCAAAATAATGTGTCGCAAAAAGGGTATAGCTGCGGTTCTTTTCCAACAATTGCTTTGCTACTGCCCAGGCAAGGCTCAAACCATCGAAAGTACTGGTTCCACGGCCAATTTCATCGAGTAGCACCAAGCTTTTTTCAGTAGCGTTGTGCAGAATATTGGCAGTTTCGGTCATCTCGACCATGAAGGTGGATCGCCCGCCTGCTAAATCATCCGATGCGCCTATCCGCGTCATGATACGGTCGATCTCACCAATTTTGGCAGAAGTGGCTGGCACATAGCAACCGCAGTGTGATAACAATACAATGAGCGCGGTTTGCCGCATAAAGGTCGATTTACCGCCCATATTCGGGCCCGTGATTAACAACAGCTGACGAAAGGGATTTAACGTGACATCATTGGCAATGAACGGTTGGCCGCTATTAGCAACCGAAATACTTTCCACCACGGGATGACGGCCATTAACGATTTGCATGCCGGCCTCGGTAGTGAAATCCGGCGCTACATAATTAAGGGTCTCAGCGCGCTCTGTAAAACAGCACAAAACATCCAGGCTGGCAACCGCACCAGCATTGGTCTGCAGGGCAGCGATAAATGGTAATAATTGGTTTAAAACCCGTTCATAAAGTAGTTTTTCACGTGCTAGCGCCTTATCGTTAGCACTCAGCACCTTGTCTTCAAAGGTTTTAAGTTCCGGCGTGATAAAACGCTCTACGTTCTTGAGTGTCTGGCGACGGCGATATTCTGCGGGCGATGACTCTGCCTGGGTACGGCTCATTTCGATGTAGAAACCATGTACGCTGTTATATTCAACTTTTAAATTATTAATACCGGTGCGCGCTTTTTCAGCCGCCTCGTATTCCAGCAAAAATTCGCCATGATTATTTTGCAGGGCGCGCAGTTCATCCAGCTCAGTATCGTAACCATCGGCAATTACACCGCCCTCGCGTAGCACAACGCTTGGCTCCGGCTTGATGGCAGTTGTCAGCAGTTGAATCAAAGCACTTTGCACGGTTAGCCTGGATCCCAGCGTTTGTAAAAGACTAGATTGCACAGGCTGCAAATGGCTTTGCAAAGTGACTAACTGCTGCAAGCTTTGCGTTAAACCAGATAAATCGCGTGGCCGTGCTGTTTTAAGGGCGATACGCGCCGTGATACGTTCAATATCGCAAACCGGTTTGAGCGCAGAATTGAGCGCGAGGTAAAGATTGAGCTGGAGCAGTTCGGCAATCGCCTCATGGCGCTTGATGACTAAGTTTCTATCTTGCAAGGGATGATGCAGCCAGTGCCTGAGTAAGCGCGCGCCCATGGACGTTTGCGTAGTATTGAGCAGGGAATAAAGCGTGGGCGATGCCTCACCCCGTAGTGTTAAATCGATCTCCAGGTTGCGGCGTGTTGCAGCATCAAGCTGAATATAGGCGCTGGTGCTTTCTACGCTTAAAGCATTGATGTGTGGCAGCGTGGTTCGCTGCGTGTGTTTCACGTAGTCAAGCAGCGCCCCGGCGGCACATATCGCTGGATTCAGGTTTGCACAACCAAAACCATTCAAATCATAGGTATTTAACTGCTTGGTAAGCGTTGAGAATGCGCTATCGAAATCGAACTGCCACGGACTTAAACGCTTTTTTGCAGCTTTAAGATTAGCGAGTGCCGTATGCTGGAAATCATCTGTTAGAAGAATCTCACTGGGTGATATCCGTTCGATTTCCTGCGCTAGCAAGCCCACGGCAATCTCGCTCAATATAAACGTACCTGACGCTAAGTTTAGCCTTGCCAGGCCAATGACGCCTTCGCCTTGAAAGATGCTTAGCAGCTGGTTATCGCGTGATTCATCTAGCAGCGCCGTATCAGTCAGTGTGCCGGGCGTGAGGATGCGTGCGACTTGGCGTTCGACTGGGCCTTTAGAAGTCGCTGGGTCGCCGATTTGCTCACATATGGCCACCGCTTCGCCTAACTTGGCTAGTTTGGCTAAATACTGCTCTGCCGCGTGGTAGGGAATGCCCGCCATCTTGATAGGCTCGCCGTTACTGGTCCCGCGCTGCGTTAAGGTAATACCCAGCAGCTTGGAGGCTTTCACCGCGTCGTCAAAAAACAGTTCGTAGAAATCGCCCATGCGGTAGAACAGCAGCATATCGGGGTGCTGGGCTTTTAGACCAAGATACTGGCGCATCATGGGCGTGTGGTTTTTTAAAAAACCATCATTATTTAAACTTCCATCACTCAATGGCTAACCTTTAATCTATTTTACGATATTCATATCTATACATATTCTGCAAGTTTAGCAAACTCAGCTTTTTCATAATAGAAATGGTTTATAGAGAACTTACAATTATATCTGTATGTCTTGGTTAACAACCAGGTTAAAACATTCTTGAGTTAATCTGAGACCTAACTGTAGAATTCCAATTCAATTTGCCGGTGAGCTTCAAAAAATAAGGCTTTTACCTTTATCAATCTTCACCAAATACTCACAAGTTGGATTAGCCCTTTTGGCCCCGGTTGAAGCACTTGAATATCACTGGATAAATTGAGGAATTTTAGGAGAAAAGATGTCTATTGGGCACAATATATACCCTGCCAACTTCAAAGCACTCGTAGCTATAGAAGCATTAAAGGGAAATCAAAACCCTAACGTTTTAGCAGAGCGGTTTGGCATAACAACAGCTGAAATAGCAGAATGGTGTGAAGTTTTACTAAATAATTCAGCGGCTGCGTTCAGGTCTGAACATGGATATAGGTCAGAAGCTCCGGGGCCTATCGCTTCCAGATTATCCTCAGATGAACTTGCCCAAACAATAGTTGAAAACTCCACGCAAGGGTTTGCTATGATGGATGACAAAGGTTATTGCATCTATGCAAATCAAACCTGGCTGGATATGACTGGATACACTACGGAAGAAATTACTTCCCGACCTTTGCATGATCTTGTACACCACCACTATCCGGATGGAAGACCGTTTCCAATGGCCGAATGTCCGATCGATCGGGCTCTTCCAGAAAACTTTACAGTAAGAGCACATCAAGATATTTTTTTTCGCAAAGACGGAACGACCTTTGATGTCATGTGCGCTGCAAGCCCCATTTTTGATTCTGGCAAGCCAGTTGCAACCATTATCGAAATACGCGACATCACCGCTCAAAAAGCCTTAGAAACTACGCTTATTGAAGAAACTCAGACGCTGGAGATACTCAATGAAAGTGCTGCTTCAATTGCCTCAACGCTTGATCTTTCTATACTCCTCCAGCTGGTTACAGATGCCAGTACAAAATTGAGTGGCGCCGCATTTGGTGCCTTTTTCTACACCTCCATGGATGTCGATGGTGAAGAGTTACTGCTGTTTACTTTGAGTGGTGCCCCGATTGAGGCTTTTCGGGATTTCGGCAATCCTAGAGCAACCGCCGTGTTTGGGCCTACATTCCGCGGCGAGGGACCTATCCGCGTGGATGATATTCTCCAAGACCCTCGTTATGGAAAATCAGCCCCACATTATGGAATGCCTGCTGGCCACCTTCCTGTTCGTAGTTTTCTGTCTGTGCCGGTTATTTTCCCTACGGGTGAGGTACTTGGTGGACTATTCTTTGGTCACCCTAAACCAGCAATGTTTACCGAACGACATGAGCGGCTTGTTAAAGGAATTGCCGCGCAAGCTGCTATTGCTGTGGATAACGCAAGACTCTATAAAACTGCGCAAAAAGCGGCTGAAGAGAGAGCTCGTTTACTTGAAAGTGAACGCGCTGCTCGTCAAATTGCAGAGCAGCAGAATAAAGCCAAAGATATGTTTCTAGCTATGCTCGGACATGAGCTTCGCAATCCTCTGCATGCAATTTCCACCAGTTTAGAGCTATTAGAATTAAGCAAATCAACTGGCAATTTCCCTAGCAAAGCTTTTGATATCATTCAACGTCAAAGCGGGCATTTAACACGCATGGTTGATGATTTACTCGATGCTTCTCGTATGCTCTCAGGGAAGCTATCCCTGAATGAAAACGCGATTAGACTTGATACTGCACTAAAAGCCAGTATAGAAACTCTCAACGCTTCTGGTAAAACTGAAGGATATAATTTAGACGTAAGCACTGAGCCAGTAATAGTCATGGCGGACAGCACCCGTATTGATCAAATTTTTACTAATTTGATTGGTAACAGCCTGAAGTATTCTCCAAAAGGGAGCACGGTTATTGTGAAACTTTTGGTTGAGAATGGACAAGCAATTGTAGTGATCAAAGATCAGGGGGTGGGTATAGCTCAAGAACTTCAGACAACAATATTCGAACCTTTTGTTCAAGGGCCTCGTTCTTTAGGTCGAGCAGAGGGAGGCTTGGGTATGGGTTTAACTATCGTAAAGACTTTAGTAACGCTTCACAATGGGTCTATAGAAGTATCCAGTGAAGGCCTAAACAAAGGCAGTGTCTTCACGGTTAAACTGCCTAGTGCGGAAGAAGCGACGATGTCCGAAACTAACGAAAGTCAAAATATAGTAAACGCTATTAAAAAAATTGTGGTTATTGAAGATAATGAAGATGCTCTTGACATGCTTGTTACGTATTTAAATGTTATGAATGTCGAAGTGACCGGTGCTAGCAATGGCAACCTTGGTTTGAACCTTATCAAGACTCAAAATCCAGATCTTGCGATCATCGATATCGGTTTGCCAGATGTTGATGGTTATGAAATTGCTCGAAGACTACGTTCTAATCCGGCTACGAGCGCAGTAAAGCTTATCGCATTAACAGGTTACGGGAGTAGTGAAGATGCCAAGAATGCAATCACTGCAGGCTTTGATATACATCTTACAAAACCCGTCAATATGCAACAGTTGCTACAGCACATCAACAATTTGAGATTTTGAATTCCCTTCAAGCCCAACGCTCTTATTCAACTTTTACATCATTAGATATTCTGTTGATGGTAATCGGATGTTTTTCAGCATTAAGTACTCCGTTTTGCTCAACGTTGAGGTCACTACTTTTCTTAGGCGGCATGATAAATTCGCCGGGATGCTGGTTTAATCGCGTAGCTAAGTTACGGATAAACACCCGCCATTGCTTGAATCGCGCTTTACGTGACTTCATCGCCACGAATAACGCCAGCCCAAAACTGACTGTCAGGTTGATAAAACCTATTAGCACCAAGCCTAAGGCGATATACAGCACCGTCCGCCAATTTAGGAAAAAATCCAGGCCTACCGCTGAAAAACCTACGAATGCCGATGAGAATGTGATGTGGCGAATATCGATAGGTAAGCCAAGTAATACGCCTAACCCGCTCATACCGCCTAGCAGGCAGCCAAAATAAAAGTTACCAGCCAGTGCACCCAGGTTATTTTCAACGTAATTCGCCACGCGTTCCAGACGGGAGATACCTAGTAATTTCTGCAGCCATTTTATGGCACGTAAGCGTTGGGGTATTTTGTTATAAATAGCGATGTTATCGTGGTAACCGGCAATCAAGCCGGACAGAAACAGGCAAACACCCGCGATGGCTGCATAGAAAACCATGCCACTGCGTAATGGGTCTATCGATAGAATGAGTGATTCGGCTTTTTCCGACGTTACAAAATGCTCGCCGGTAAATACGTAAAAACAAATGGCAATGAGCATGGCCACCGGGATGACGATGACGACGTTACCGAAGATCGCAACGGCTTGGCTACGCGTGGTATTGGCGATGATGGCAATCAGGTTATCCATCTCCTTGGATTTGCTGTCTGCCGCATCGATACTGGCGGCAATGGCTGCAGCCGTCATGGCGGGTTGCTTAGTTGCCACGGTAAAGTGCAATATATGGATAAGCACAAAGCCTAATCCATAGTTCAGGCTGAACAGAATGGCTTCGGTCAGTGCGGCAAAATGCATCTTAGCCAGAATAAGTTTAAACATAGCCATGAAGCCGATAATAACGCCGGCGCCCATGGCCGAACGCATTAACGCGAAATACTCGCCACGGTTTTCGGTAATATAATGTTCACCGGTACGGCTAGCATTTTCCGTCACGCGCAGCGCCATCACCTCCATATTTTCCTGCCAATGCTCGGTCATATCGTTCTTATGGCATTCGCTATACACCAGCTCTTTAAACAGGCGCACGATTTCCAGCTTGGCGTCATTGTTGCTTTCTGCAACATCGGTAATTACATTGCGGGTCAATATGCGTAATAGCGTTTCCAGCCTTGCGATAAGCTGTGAGACACGTTGTAGCAAGGAAGTCAGTCGAATACTGGTGCCGGTTTGCGCACTGTTGCGACGGATTTTATCGACCACGGTCTGGCACTGATCTAGCATCACTAGGATATGTTTGGTATCCGCATCTGCGCCCTCGTCATCCAGCGTTGGATTAGCTAAGAACTCGGTGAGTTCTTCATTTTGTGTGATGAACGGCGAAGTGTGTTGTTCAAGTTCCGGATGATTCCGCAATAGCTCAGGCTCTAAACCCAAGGCAGAGATGCGGTAAGAAAGTACTTGCATAGCTTCCAGCAAGTTTTGCCGACACGGTGTAATAAGTTCTTCTGGCGCCTGCTCAAAAGCGATAGCATCGATGAGCTCTTTCCATACTTCATCTGGCACCGCCAGCACCCATTTTTCATCGCTGGTTTCGGTAAAAAACAAGGCGAATAGGTCTATCAGGTAATCGGGGTCTATCGCCTCAGGCAGGATTTTATGCATCAGGCGCCTGCGCATCTCCGTAAAAAAACCGGTGAATACTGAATGACGCGCCACCAGGAATAAGGAGATAGGCTTATGGTTGCTAAGCAGCGTTAAGATGGCTTCACGCAGCAGGCGTGCCTTCTCTGGCTGTTGCTGCAACATAGCGCTTAATGCTTCAAGCGAGTCAAGTGCGCGTTGTACTTGGTGTGGCCGTTTCGGGCGTATGA
>JACDEP010000066.1 GCA_013816325.1 Methylotenera sp. | reverse complement strand
CACTTAGCGAATCCAGCAGATGCAAAGTCACCATTTCTAGCGGGTCACGCACCGCAGTAAGGTTATGCACCTTGTTCCATTTATGGATCAATAGTAAATAAGCAATGAGCTTCTTCTGCTTATCGGTAGAAACCTGCAGGCCCATGTCAGCCAAGCCCGCTTCCAGCGAAGCTAGTAGCGAAGCATCAATCATGCAACTTTTTCTATTTGTTTAGTGCAGGATTTACGTTTTAAATAAACCAGTAGCAAAGAAATTGCTGCCGGAGTAATGCCGGAAATGCGGCTTGCCTGACCGATGGTTTCTGGCTTTTGAGCATTGAGTTTTTGCTGGGCCTCTATGGGAAGGCCATGAATCTCGCGATAATCTAAATCACTTGGCAATTTGGTATTTTCCTGACCCCGGTTACGCGCTACTTCGTCTGTCTGGCGGTCAATGTAACCTTGGTATTTAGCAGCGATTTCGACTTGCTCACGGACAGAAGGCTCAAGCTCACCCAATCCTTCTGCACCTAATGTTAGAAGGGCGTCATAGCTTATTTCAGGGCGACGCAATAATTCGAATAAACTATATTCATGCTCTAACGACTTGCCAAACATTGCTATCATTTTGTCTGTGTCTAAATTCGCTGGCTGTACATAGGTCTTTTTTAAACGCTCTTGTTCACGAATAACCGCTTCTTGCTTACGGCTAAAAGCCTCCCAGCGCACATCGTCCACTAGACCCAGTTTACGGCCGATTTCCGTCAGGCGCATATCAGCATTATCTTCACGCAATTGAAGTCTATATTCTGCACGCGAAGTGAACATGCGGTACGGTTCGCTCACGCCACGGGTAATCAGATCATCCACCAATACACCTAAGTAAGCTTCATCGCGGGCTGGGCACCAAGACTCTTTACCTTGTACATATAAAGCCGCATTAGCACCAGCTAATAGGCCTTGTGCCGCCGCTTCTTCGTAACCCGTAGTCCCGTTGATTTGACCGGCAAAAAACAAACCTTGCACAGCCTTGGTTTCAAGTGAGCTTTTGAGTCCGCGTGGATCATAGTAATCATATTCAATCGCATAGCCTGGACGAAGGATATGCGCGTTTTCCAAACCTTTTACGGAGCGAACCAAAGCCAGCTGGATATCAAATGGCAGGCTAGTAGAAATGCCATTCGGGTATATCTCATTAGTAGTTAAGCCTTCTGGCTCAAGGAATATTTGATGCGATTCTTTATCCGCAAAACGGTGAATTTTGTCTTCCACACTCGGGCAATAACGCGGACCCACGCCTTCAATCACGCCGGTATACATAGGTGAACGATCTAGTCCGCCGCGAATGATGTCATGGGTACGTTCATTGGTATGGGTAATCCAGCAGGGCAATTGTGCTGGATGCTGTGCAGCATTGCCTAAAAAAGAGAAGACCGGCACAGGCGTATCGCCAGGTTGCTCTGTCATGACGGAATAGTTAATGGTACGACCATCAATTCGAGGTGGAGTACCTGTCTTCAGGCGGCCCGCAGGCAAGCCAATTTCACGCAGGCGAGCTGCCAATGAAATCGCTGGCGGGTCACCCGCACGGCCAGCACTATAGTTCTGCAACCCAACGTGTACCAAACCACCCAAGAAAGTGCCAGCTGTGAGTACTACCGATTTAGAATTGAAACGTAATCCAATCTGCGTAACTACACCTGCGGCACGCTCCCCCTCCAGAATAATATCATCTACCGCTTGCTGAAATAACCAAAGGTTAGGTTGATTTTCAAGCGTATGGCGAATCGCTGCCTTATAAAGCACACGGTCGGCCTGCGCACGCGTAGCACGTACTGCCGGCCCTTTGGATGAATTCAAGATACGGAACTGAATGCCGCCTTCATCAGTGGCTGCAGCCATGGCACCACCCAGCGCATCGATTTCCTTAACCAAATGACCCTTCCCTATACCACCGATGCTTGGGTTACAAGACATTTGGCCTAAGGTTTCGATATTATGCGTAAGTAATAAGGTTTTTTGGCCCATACGGGCAGCAGCCAATGCAGCCTCGGTGCCTGCATGACCTCCACCAATTACAATTACATCAAAAATATCTGGAAAGTTCATTAATTAGGTACTTGATTTTCAAAGAATTAAATTCTACTGCAAAGCGTATGTTAAGTCATGTAAAAGCATGCTGATGACAGTAATAATGAAAAGCAAATCTTTATGATTCGATGTCAATAAATTGTTTCACGTGAAACACCCTCCCTCTTACAATCGCCAACACATTAGACACAATTATTTAACAAAGTTGGCATACAATTCGTTACATTAAACGTTAAAGTTATATAATTTGTTCATGAAAGTTTAAGCCAAGACTATTCAAACACATTACTGTAGTTTTAAAATTATGAAGTCAGCACAGCTTAGCTTTAATTAAGTTTCAATTTACAATAATTGGCTAATGCCTTGTAAATCTATATATTAATAAAATGGAGCAATAAATGAAAAAAACGAACATCCTAATCGCAACTTTATTAGGTTTTGCAGCCATCTCTGCACATGCAGATGTAACTAACGCTGTTAAATTAGAAAAAAAATATGCAGCTTTTGCAAAAACAGCAAATCCGGAATACTCAAGCCCTTCTGCGGTAGATGGTAAATTCTTTTTTAATCGTAAAATTAAGTTAGCTAATGGTAAGGAAGCTGCTTGCGCATCATGCCACACTGTCAACCCTGCAGATGAAGGTAAACATATCATCACTGGCAAACCAATCAAACCATTATCACCGACTGTTAATTACAAACGCTTTAGCGATGTAGATAAGGTGGAAGAGCAATTTACAAAACATTGTAACGACATTATCGGTAGCGATTGTACGGCAGCAGAAAAAGCTAATTACATTGCTTATTTGCTGACAGAAAAAACACCTTCAACCAAACAATAATTACATAAATTGATTTTAAAATATGTATGGGATCCTTTTGTTAGGATCTTCCATTGGTCTTTGGTTGTTGCTATTTCTGTTGCCTTTTATACCCATGCATCAGAATGGGAAAAGCTGATTCACGTACGTGCGGGCTATGTAGCAGGTGCGCTCTTAATAGCCCGTATTGTCTGGGGCCTATTAGCTACCGGTTACGCTAACTTTGATAGTTTCCCATTAAACCCAATACACGCGGTAAAGCATCTATACCGTGTGTTGCAGGGCCAGGCTAGACACTATATTGGCCATAACCCCACGGGTAGCTTGGTGATTTATGCCATGCTGGCAATTGGACTCACTGCAGTCGGTTCTGGATGGCTTGTGTACAACGAAGGCTGGTTAATAGACCAGCCCGAACTGCTGCAAAAAATACATCATTACTCAACTTGGGGATGGTTAATACTCGTGGCAATTCATGTTTCCGGTGTTTTGGTAGAAAGCATCTTACATAGGGATAACTTGATTTGGGCGATGATCACAGGCTGTAAACGTGTATGTAAAATTGAGGACCGAAAATTAAAACAAAATATTAAACAAAACTAGTCTAGTGCGTTATAGCACTGACGATGTTGAAAGCAACATCGCCATTTTTTTGTTTCACGTGAAACAAAATTAAATAGCTTTGCTTAGCCTGCTCTTGACGCGCATAAGAAGGCAGGCCTATAGTATAAGGGGAGCCGATCAACGGCGGTTTCTATACTGGAGGAGAATTAACATGGCAGGTAAATTTGAATTAAAAACAGCAAAAAACGGTCAATTTCATTTCAATCTCTTGGCAAAGAACGGGCAAGTTATTTTGCAATCCGAAATGTATGAAAGCAAAGCCAGTGCGAAAAACGGTATTTCTTCTATTCAGGAAAATGCCGCTGATGACAGCCGTTACGTCCGTATGACCTCAAAATCTGGCAAACCTTACTTTGTACTTAAAGCCGCTAACCATCAAGTGATTGGCCAAAGCGAGCAATATGAAAGCGAAGCTGGCCGTGATAGCGGTATCGAGTCTGTAAAGAAAAATGCACCAGATGCAACAATAGTAGATTTAATCTAGCATTTACATTCAATAAAAAGGCGCTATATGCGTCTTTTTATTGGTAACTTATTTTCCTATGCAAAATTTTGAGAATATTTCGCCCAATAAATCATCCGGTGTGAACTCTCCTGTGATACTGCTTAAACCGTCCTGGGCCAGACGAAGCTCTTCAGCAACCAACTCCGCAGAATTAATTTGTAGCTTGGCGCTAGCTAAATGTGCAGCCACTATATTCAATGCATTCAAATGGCGAGTGCGCGCCATAAAAACACCTTCGGAATTATCTTGATATCCCGCAAGTTGTAGTAAATGAGTTTTTAACAACTCTATACCCACACCAGTTTTGGCAGAAATATAAATATGCGTTGAACTAGCTTTCTCTTCGACAAAAGCCGGTTCATTCGATACATCAATTTTATTATGCACCCAAATTTTACGAATTTCTTGCGGCAAGCGGGCTAAAATCGATTTTTCAGTTTCTGTAATACCATGTGCTGCATCTACCAATAATAATGCGATATTGGCGGTTTCTGCGGCTCGCCAAGTTCGTGCAATCCCGAATTTTTCTACTTCGTCATCAGTTTCACGCAAGCCGGCGGTGTCAATTATGTGTAAAGGTACCCCGTATATCTGTATCGCATTTTTAATCGTATCGCGTGTGGTGCCAGCAATTGAAGTGACGATTGCAATTTCTTCACCCGCAAGCTGATTCATCAGGCTAGATTTTCCAACATTGGGTTGGCCAACTAAAACGACATTAATACCTTCACGTAATAAACTACCTTGCTTCGCTTTAGAGAAAACCGAATCAAGTTCGATAATTATCCCTTCTAGCTTTTCGGTTACTCGACCCTGAGTAATGAAATCGATTTCTTCTTCAGGAAAATCTAAACAGGCTTCAACGAACATACGTAAATCGATTAACTTTGAAAGCAGGGTATTGATGCGCTGGGAAAATTCACCGGATAAAGAACGGATTGCGCTTTTAGCAGCTTCGGCAGTGACTGCATTAATCACGTCGGCAACAGCTTCAGCCTGAGCAAGATCAAGTTTTTCATTCAGGTATGCACGACGAGTAAATTCTCCTGGCTCAGCTTGGCGGGCGCCTGATTCAATACAGCGTTGCAGTAAGATCTGCATGAGCGCTGTACCACCATGACCTTGTAGTTCCAGCACGTCTTCGCCAGTGTATGAATGAGGATTAGGGTAATAAATCGCGATGCCGCGGTCTATAAGCTCACCGTCAGCAAGTTTAAAGTCAAGATAAGTGGCGCGACGTGGGGTAGGACAAACGCCTAGGATGGCGTTAGCTATTGAAATACTAGCCGGGCCTGAAATCCGTACGATGCCAATACCGCCACTGCCGGCGGCAGTGGCGATAGCAGCGATAGTATCTATTTTATCGTTTGACACCTGGTTTTTTAGCCAAGGTTTCAGCATGGATCATTTTGTTGATATACCACTGTTGCCAGATGGATAGTACGTTATTGACCAGCCAGTACAATACCAAGCCAGCAGGGAAAAAGAAGAAGAATATGCTAAAAGCGATCGGCATGATTTTCATCACTTTAGCCTGGATAGGATCGGTAGGTGGTGGGTTCAAATAGCTTTGAATGATCATCGTTGCCCCCATTAAAAGTGGGAGTAGCCCAATCGGCATACCACCTATCAACGGAATGCTATGAGGAATCATGCCAAACAATGTATCCGGGGTGGATAGGTCTTGTATCCAACCAAAGAACGGCGCGTGACGCAACTCAACTGATGCCAGAATCATCCAATAAAGAGAAATGAACACCGGCACTTGCACCAAAATCGGCAGGCAGCCACCCATAGGATTAATTTTCTCTTTTTTATACAGCTCCATCATGGCCTGCTGCATCTTTTGCTTATCATCACCAAACTTTTCTTTCATAGCTTGCAAGCGCGGCGCTAGCTCGCGCATTTGTGCCATGCTTCGGTAGCTTGTTGCAGAAAGTTTAAAGAATGCTGCCTTGATTAAAACAGTAAGTAAGATAATCGCCACACCCCAGTTACCTACAAGGGAATGGATTTTCGATAACACCCAAAAAAGCGGTGAAGCAATCACGGTCAGCCAACCGTAATCCACGGTGTACTCCAAGCCAGGAGCGGCATCTATCAAGTCTTTCTGTGACTGAGGACCTGCAAATAAATGAGCCGGTACAGTCAAGCTGGCGCCCGGTGCAATAGTACTTAAGTTGCTTTTAGCGCGAATTAGATAAATATCGTCATTCAGTTTTTTAGTACTGAACTCGCGTTCCATGCCTGGTTTGGGAATCCATGCACTGACGAAGTAGTGCTGTAACAAACCAACCCAGCCTTCGGTAGATTTCAGGTCCAAAGGCTCTTTTTCCATATTGGAGAATTTAAGTTTTTTGAATTTGGTAGATTCAGTGTAATAAGCGCCACCAGTAAATGTTGGCATCAATTTCGAACCTTGGTTGGAATGGATATCATGGATAATTTGGTAATATACCGCTGGTGTGATTGGAGTTGCTGAACCATTCTTAATCACATAATTGACATCGATGACGTAATGATTACGGTGGAAGGTGTAGATTTTATCTACCGTGACGCCATTACCATTTGTCCAACTTAAGCGTACATCTAAGTTATCTTGGCCTTCTGGCAAGGTATAGCTATTAGCTACGCTGGTAAAAACAGCCTTATGCGTTGGCAGATCAGCCCCAATCAAACCAGTCTGTGCAACATAAGTCATAGGCTTAGCCGCATCATCCATCAATACGAAATTAGTTTTATCATTATCAGCAGACCGATGTTTAAGGAGCTCAAGCCTACGTAAATCGCCGCCAACGGTTTCGATATCCGCTTTATATAGATCAGTGGTAATTGTAATGCGCTGACCACTTAGCAGTTTATATCTGGTATCTGTTGAGAATTCGGTTTTAGCAGTATCTACGGTATTGACTGAAGTATTACCGGCGTTACTAGCAGGAACGCTGCTGTCAGCCACCGTACTAGTTGGTTGGGCAACTTCTGCAGGGGCGTGCTGGCGTTGCCAGGCATCCCATAACATCAAAATCGACATCGAAAAAATAACAAATAGAATTAAACGTCTTGTATCCATAATTTAAATTGGCAGTCTTATTTATAGGAATTTTAAAGGAAATTGATTCGTCGTGGGGAATCAGGGGATGGGATCATGGCCACCGGCATGCCATGGATGGCAACGCAGCAAACGCCGTAGAGTGTAATAAGTGCCGACCACTGCACCATGTTTATTGATCACTTCAATCGCGTACTGTGAGCAAGTAGGGTAAAAACGGCATTGCTGACCGAAAAACGGACTAAGCATTACTTGGTAAGCTTGAATCAACTTGATTAGTAAACCGGCCAGTATATTCATTATTACTTTACAGTGTCACCATCATTGGTCAGAGGAGTGTTCATTGAACAGTTTTGCGCATTAATTTTCACACGCTTGTTAAGCTTAATAATTAACTCATTAAACTCTCGTTCAATGCGGATAAAATCAACTTTATCAAATTTATTTTGCACCCGGATGACTAAATCAACCTGGGCTATTTCTTGTAGTTGCAACCTGAATAACTCGCGCAAGACGCGTCGCATATAATTCCGGCTTACGGCTAACTTGGCGGTTTTTTTACCAATTACAAGACCTAGCCGCGCATGTGACAAAGTATTTGGTTGGTAATGTATCGCTAAATGCTGTGCAGAAATACGTTTGCGGAAATTAAAAACGGATGAGAATTCATCCGTTTTAATTAGCTTGGCTTGTTTAGTAAACCTAAACGTTGCCACTTTATATTTTCTTAATTGCTACTTTAAATTTAAAGTCGTAGAACATACAACTTTAAAATAAAAAATTATAAGCCTAAGCGTTTGCGGCCCTTAGCACGACGAGCTGCAATAACAGCGCGGCCGCCTTTAGTAGCCATACGCACCAAAAAGCCATGAGTACGTGCACGACGTGTTTTAGAAGGTTGATAAGTACGTTTCATGTAAATCTCCAACGAGCATAATGCTATAAAGGGCATAATTAGACACGATATCACCCTGTTTTGTCAATGTTTATTTAGTTTACTAAAGTTAGCATTTGCCTGTGGATAAGTTACTTTAAACCAGCTAGAATGTATCGCTTGTGAGGTAAAAATAATATTGTTTTCTGTGCTGGTTATTTTAAATAAAAATCAATAATAACAATTACTTACAATAATTTTTAAATTAGCTGCAGTCATGTAGTGATCTATTGCTAGGGTATAACACTATAGATGGAAAATTTTTGGCCTACTTGTCTCAGTCGTTTCGAGAAAGAGCTCTCAACGCAACAATTCAACACGTGGATCAAACCTCTACATACAGAAATTGAGGGCGACGCCATTCGCCTACTAGCGCCTAATCGTTTCGTCATGCAATGGGTAAAAGACCGCTTCCTTAAAAAAATTGAGTTGTTAGCACATGAACTACATCTGGTTAATATCAAGATTGAGTTAGTACTTACTGACGTTGAAGCTAAGACAGTATCTGCCAAACCTCTTGTTTCAGCTGAGCATAATCTTAAAATCGATTTAGCGAATGTAATTAATAGAAACTCAGATTTAAAAAGCACAACACCCACAAAAAACAGCATTAAAAAAGTGGCTGAAAGTTCCGGCTTAAACAGCGCCTTTAACTTCGGCAATTACGTCACTGGTCGCGCAAATCAGCTAGCACGGGCTGCAGCCATACAAGTGGCTGAAAACCCTGGGACCGCCTATAACCCTTTATTTATTTATGGCGGTGTAGGCCTGGGTAAAACCCATTTACTGCAAGCTATAGGCAATGAATTAAAATTGCATAATCCTGATGCAAAAATTCGTTACCTGCATGCTGAACGCTATGTTTCAGATGTGGTAAAGGCTTATGAACATAAGGCTTTTGACGAATTCAAGCGCCAGTACCATTCGCTTGATTTGCTACTCATCGATGATATTCAGTTCTTTGCTAAAAAAACGCGTACTCAAGAAGAGTTTTTCTATGCGTTTAACTCATTGATTGAAGCTAAAAAACAAATCGTCATTACTTGTGATACTTACCCCAAAGAAATTGCCGATGTAGATGAACGGCTTAGAACCCGTTTCAGCTGGGGTCTAACCGTAGCTGTTGAACCGCCTGAATTGGAAATGCGTGTAGCAATTTTGTTAAAAAAAGCCGAAGCTGTGAATCTTGACTTACCTGAAGATGTAGCATTTTTTGTCGCCAAACAAATCCGTTCCAGCGTACGTGAATTGGAAGGGGCTCTTAACCGCATCATTGCTATGGCTAAGTTTACCGGCCATATAATTGACGTGCACCTTGCTAAAGACGCTCTGCGTGACCTTATTGCGGTACGAGGTAGGCAAGTCACCATGGAAAATATCCAAAAAACCGTGGCTGATTATTACAAAATTAAAGTAGCAGAGATGTACAGTAAAAAACGTACAAGAAATTTTGCACGCCCACGCCAAGTAGCGATGGCATTATCACGTGAGCTGACGAATCATAGCTTCCCAGAGATAGGTGAGGCCTTTGGTGGCCGCCACCATACTACAGTGATGCATGCATGCGATGAGATTGATTCATTAAGACAAAATGATACTAATGTAGCCAGGGATATCGGTTTTTTAATTCAGGTAATTAGGGATTAATAAATAAGTTTACAGTTTAGTAACGTAGCTTATTGAAGTGTTAAGTGTTTGTAATGTTGAGGACTGGCTGTGCATAAAATGGGGATAAGGTCGCATATTTGTGATTTCGAAAATTTACTTAACAATTCATCCACAGCAGAATCTATAGTTACCAAGATAGAAGTACGTGATTTAACATACTGATTATATTAATGAATAATCAGTTATACACAAATTAGTTCACCATTATTATTGTTATTATTTTTATATATATTATTTAGGTTATTAAGATGAATATACAGATCAACCGCGAAACATTGTTAAAACCGCTTACGTCAGTAACCAGTATTGTTGAAAAAAGGCATACCTTGCCTATCCTTTCTAATCTGCTGTTAGAAGCGAAACAAAACAAGATTTATCTCACCGCAACCGATCTTGAAATGCAAATCTCGCTATCTGTAGACAGCGCTACAGGTGGAGACCTTTTAACTACGATTTCAGCTAAGAAATTGCTTGATATTTGCCGCTCTTTACCCGATAGCTCAGAAATTAATATGGTTACAAACGATAGTCGTGTGACAGTTAAAGCGGGCAAAAGCCGTTTCAATCTGCAGACCTTACCAGCCGCGGATTACCCGGTAATGACCAAGGCTTCTGGTCAGAGCACTTTGATAAATATAGACCAGCGCCAGTTGAAAGACTTATTAAAGCAAGTTGAATTCGCCATGGCACAGCAGGATATCCGCTATTACTTAAATGGTTTATTGTTTGAAGTCTCTGCCAATCGTTTGAATATTGTCGGCACTGATGGCCATCGTTTAAGCTTTACCTCAACCGAACTTAAACAAAATTACGAAAAGCAGGAAGTGATTTTGCCGCGCAAAACAGTAATCGAATTAATTAAACTATTGGACGACAGTGAAGAAGATGTAAATATTGAAATTTCTAGCAACCAAGTGAATTTTAGTTTCGCAAACATCAAATTAATCTCAAAAGTGATAGACGGTAAATTCCCTGACTATAATCGCGTCATACCAATCGGTCATCAAAACTCATTTACTACCGATAGAGTAGGTGTGTTATTGGCAATGCAACGTGCCTCTATACTTTCTAATGAAAAATATCGGGGTATCCGCATGGTATTGAGTGCCAACAATCTGAAACTGATCAGTACCAATAGCGATCAGGAAGAAGCGGAAGAAGAGTTGGAAGTTAACTACACTGGCGATGCCTTGGACATAGGCTTCAATGTAACTTACCTGATAGATGTATTAAATAATGCCAATAGCGAAGAGGCTACGTTCTCATTTGCTGATGCAAATAGCAGTTGCCTGATCACCATCCCGAGCAATGTTGAATATAAATATGTAGTGATGCCAATGCGCATCTAGTACGTTCCACGTGGAACAGTAATAAATTAAAGTGGTAAATCTCCTAATAAATTAGTAAAGAAAATAGTATGGCTAATACCCCAAACGCACAAGCAGATTACGATTCATCCAGTATTAAAATCCTCGAAGGTTTAGATGCGGTACGTAAACGTCCAGGCATGTACATTGGTGATACTTCCGATGGTTCTGGCTTACATCACATGGTATTCGAGGTGCTTGATAACGCGATTGATGAAGCGTTAGCCGGGCATTGTGATGACATTAAAGTCATCATCCACCCCGACAACAGTATCAGCGTGTCAGACAATGGTCGCGGCATCCCAACCGGGGTGAAAAGTGATGATAAGCATGACCCTAAGCGCTCAGCTGCAGAAATTGTGATGACGGAGCTGCATGCCGGCGGTAAGTTTGACCAGAATTCTTACAAGGTTTCTGGCGGCTTGCATGGTGTGGGCGTATCTGTGGTTAATGCGCTTTCCGATTGGCTGCGTTTAAAAATCTACCGTAACGGTGAAGTGCATCAAATGGAATTTAAACGTGGTGTACCGGTTGCCCCTTTGGTGCAAACGGGGACAACAGAAAAGCGCGGTACCGAAG
>JACDEP010000065.1 GCA_013816325.1 Methylotenera sp. | reverse complement strand
CTTGGTGGCAGTGCCGTTAATTGGGGTTGATGGCGGTGCTTTTTGGTCACAGATGCAGGCCAATGTTGATGTACGCGCCGATATCGTAAATGGCTTGATCAAGAGTGTGGTATTTGGCGTAGCGTGTACCATGATCGCTTTATTTGAAGGCTTTGATGCGCCACCAACAGCCGAAGGTGTGAGCCGTGCGACTACCAGGACAGTAGTGACTTCATCGCTGGCAGTATTAGGATTGGATTTTGTTTTAACGGCTTTTATGCTGGGTATATAAGCAAAGAACAATTAAATAGAATGAATTGAGGGGTGCAAAGTGGATAGAATGACAATAGATTTATGGGTGGGGATTTTTGTAGCATTAGGCCTTGCCGCCTTGCTAGGCCTTGCTATGAAAGTTGGCAATTTAACCTCAAGCAAAATCGGTGATACCTATAGCGTCACTGCATCATTTGAGAATATCGGAAGTCTGAAACCACATGCGCCGGTAAAAAGTGCGGGTGTAGTGGTGGGCCGTGTTGATAATATTAATTTTGATAGCAAGACTTTTGAAGCGATCGTGACGATTAATATCGATAAACGTTATAGCTTTCCAAAAGATACGTTCGCCAACATTTATACTGCCGGTTTGTTGGGTGAGCAATACTTGGGGCTTGAAGCAGGTGGGGATGAAAGTACTTTAAAAAATGGTGATAAAATTACCCACACCCAAGATGCGGTGGTGTTAGAGAAGATGATCAGCCAGTTTCTATTTAGCAAAGCTTCAGAAACTAATGATGCAGAGACCAAGTCAGATTCTAAACCTGCTACAGTTAAGGCAGACGGTAAGTCAACTGAACTGGGTGATCCAGCGTTTTAATAGTCCGAGGCGATAAAGCATAATCGTTTTTGAAATAATATATAAAGGTAAATAATGAAATCATTTTCAAAGTTTTTGGTAAGTATAAGTATGTTAATGAGCTTTGGATTAGCTCATGCAGAAGTAACGCCAGATGCTTTAGTAAAGCAAACTGCTGATGACGTATTGGCGACTCTTAAAACCGACAAAGATGTACAAGCCGGTAACCAAAAGAAAATCTACGCGATCGCTGAAGAAAAAATCTTGCCTAATTTTGATTTTGACCGCGTGTGCCGCATGGTCTTAGGTAAAAACTGGAAAATCGCTACCCCTGAACAACAAGCTGGCTTCCAAAAAGAATTTCGTAGTTTGTTGTTGCGCACCTATGCATCCGCTTTGGGTAAATATAAGGATCAGGTGATTCAATATAAACCTCTGCATGCTGAAGCCGGTGAAAGTAATGTAACTGTTAAAACCCAGATAATACAGCCTGGTGGCCAACCTATTGGCGTTGATTACAGCTTGTTTAAAGGTGAAAGCGGCTGGAAAGTTTATGACATCGTGATTGAAGGCGTTAGTTTGGTAACTAATTACCGCAGCCAATTTACCAACGAAATTCGCCAAAATGGTATAGACAGCTTAATCAAAAAGCTTACTGAAAAAAATAAAGCTGCAGGGCTTTAATTTATTCTAATTAGCCCAACCATTCATTTGTAGACAATCAAAATGGCTGAAATCTCTCAACAGGCGAATCAATGGCGTGTATCGGGCGACTTGTTGATGGATAATGCCAGCAAGATTCTTCATCAAAGTGCTGATTTGGAACTTGTAGATAATTTAGAAGTGGATTTCTCGGCTGTTACAGATGTTGATACTTCGGCATTGAGCTTGATAATGGAATGGCAACGTAGGGCTAAAATTGCTAACCATAAGGTTAGGTTTACCAATTTGCCGGTCAACCTCACCAGTTTGGCCGATTTGTATGGAGTTACGGAGTTTATCAATTATTAGAATCTAATTGACTCACCTCAATTCTTTACTGACGGCTTGTTAATAACGAGCCGTTATTATTTATAACAAGCAATTTATAAGAGTCAAATTGATTACCCCTTCATCCAAACCAGCTATCAAAATCAACAATGTGTATAAGAACTTTGGAAGTTTACAAGCGCTTAATGGTGTTGATTTAACTATAGAGCAGGGCGAGTTTTTTGCGCTGTTGGGACCAAACGGCGCAGGTAAATCTACTCTCATCAGCATTCTCGCTGGATTACTTAAACCGAGCGCCGGTGATATTTCAGTCATGGGCTTTGATGTCGTTAACCAATATCAACAAGCTAGACAGTTACTTGGTGTGGTGCCACAAGAGCTAGTTTTCGATCCATTCTTTAACGTACGGGAAATGTTGCGCTTCCAAGCAGGTTATTTTGGCCGTGGCCCAGAAAATGATATCTGGGTGGACGAAATTCTTGAAGGCTTAGGCCTTGCAGATAAAGCGCACACCAATATGCGTAAACTTTCCGGTGGTATGAAGAGACGTGCCCTAATAGCTCAGGCATTGGCGCACAAACCGCCAGTCATCGTTTTAGATGAACCTACCGCAGGCGTTGATGTTGAATTACGACAAATGCTTTGGGAATTCATCAAAAAATTGAATCGAGATGGCCATACGATTATCCTTACTACGCATTACTTAGAAGAGGCCGAAGCCTTATGTAATCGAGTCGGCATGATGAAGCAAGGCAATATCGTAGCGCTTGATAGTACAGCCAATTTGCTGAATAAATTTGCGGGGAAAAATTTGCGTTTAACTTTGGGGGATGTGACATTACCGTTAAGTATTCAACCTTTGATGCGCCACCATGATCGCGGAGAGTTTACATTTGCCTTGAATGATATGGCGCAGATTGAATTTGTATTGGCTGCCTTACGTACTGACAATATCAAGGTGATTGATATGCAATTGAATGAGGCGGATCTTGAAGATGTCTTCTTATCGCTAGTAGGTAAAAAGCTATGATGCGTTTAACCACAATGAATACTGCGCTTAAAAAATGTTTCACTATAAGCGCCGCTTTTAGAGGTCCATGGACACTATTAAAAAAAGAGTTACTGCGCTTTTGGCGTGTGGCCTTCCAAACGGTTGCCTCACCCGTCATTACAGCATTATTGTACTTACTGATTTTTTCACATGTTCTTGAAGGTCATGTTCAAGTCTATCCAGGTGTGCCTTATACAGCTTTTCTGATTCCCGGCCTCATCATGATGTCAGTATTGCAAAATGCTTTTGCAAATAGTTCGTCTAGCCTCATCCAATCAAAAGTGATGGGTAATATTGTCTTTGTATTGCTGACGCCGTTAACGCATCTGCAATTCTTCCTGGCATTTCTATTGGCCGCTATCATCCGCGGCTTAGTTGTCGGCGTATTTATTTATCTAGGTGCGATGTGGTTTGTGGATTTAGAGATGGTGCATCCATCGCTGATATTTGCTTTTGCATTCTTAGGTAGCGCATTGCTAGGTACTTTCGGCATCATTGCCGGTATCTGGGCAGACCGCTTTGACCAGATGGCAGCATTCCAAAATTTCATCATCATGCCATTATCGTTTTTATCCGGCGTGTTTTATTCCATCCATTCGCTACCCCCGATTTGGCAAAAGGTATCGCAGTTAAACCCATTTTTCTACATGATAGATGGCTTTAGATACGGCTTTTTCGGCAAAGGTGATGTGTGCCCGCTAATCAGTTTGGCCATCGTAGGTGGCTCATTCTTAGTGTTAGCATGGATTACCCTAAAAATGTTAAAATCAGGTTATAAATTAAGAGCCTAAGTTAAGAGCTTAAGTTGATTGTAGTTTTGGAAAAGGTGAGCCCCCGTGTTAAGTGCGCAGCAGTTAGAGTCATACATTACACAGCATCTGGCTTGTGATTACATTAAAGTATTAGGTGAGGATGGTACCCATTTTGAAGCCGTAATTGTAAGTCCGGCGTTCGTGGGAAAATCGATGGTGCAACAGCATCAGTTGGTTTATTCGGCCTTGGGCGATAGGATGCGAGCCGAGATTCATGCGCTTTCAATGAAAACTTTAACACCCGAAGCATGGCAAAAACAGAATGGCTAGAGCCGGTTCTTTAGAATTTATAAATATTAATTAGGAAACACTAATGGATACGCAAGAAGTTATTAAAAATCAAGTAATAAGTAGCCCGGTAGTGCTTTATATGAAAGGTAGCCCCAAATTTCCGCAATGTGGTTTTTCAAATTTGGCTACGCAGATTTTGGATGCATGTAACGCGCAATATCTGGCAGTTGATGTATTAGCGGATCAAAATATTCGTGAAGGTATCAAGTCTTATGCAAATTGGCCAACTATTCCACAGTTATACGTCAATGGAGAATTTGTAGGTGGCTCAGATATTATGCGAGCCATGTATGAAAGTGGTGAGTTACAAACATTGTTAGATACGGCTAAGTAGTTGGATAAATTAGTGATCCAAGGCGGCAATCGCCTGTATGGTGAAATCACCATTTCCGGCGCTAAGAATGCAGCCTTGCCTATTTTATGTGCATCGCTATTAACCGAAACACCGCTTAATTTAAGCAGTGTTGCAGCGCTCAAAGATATTGATACTACTATCAAACTGCTCGATATCATGGGCGTTAAAATTACGCGTAACGCGGATAAAGTAAGTCTGGATGCTAGCGATGTTACTTCTTTTGAAGCGACCTACGAAATGGTTAAAACCATGCGTGCATCGATATTGGTGCTTGGGCCTTTGCTGGCGCGATTTGGCACTGCGCGCGTATCTTTGCCAGGTGGCTGTGCAATAGGTTCCCGCCCTGTCGATTTGCATATTAAAGGTTTGCAAGCCATGGGTGCCGCTATCCATATTACTCATGGCTACATTCAAGCCAGCACTTTGCACTTGCCTAATCGACGTTTGCAAGGTGCGCGTTATTATATGGACTTGGTTACGGTAACTGGTACTGAAAACCTGATGATGGCAGCTAGTTTGGCACAAGGCACGACGATTTTAGAAAATGCTGCAAAAGAGCCGGAAGTTGTAGATTTGGCGGACTGTTTGATTAAAATGGGAGCAAAAATCAGGGGAGCAGGCACCGATGTTATTACGGTTGAAGGTGTTGAGCGCCTGAGTGGTACTGACCATAATATCGTCTGTGACCGTATAGAGGCAGGAACTTACATGGTCGCCGCAGCAATGACTGGTGGTGAAGTCAAATTGTTGAATGTGCAAGCGCATTTATTAGATGCTGTGATTGAAAAATTGCGGGATGCGGGTGCGATAGTCACTGTTGATACGGAAACCATCACCGTGAAAGGCGATGGGCAATTAAAAGCGGTTAATATTCGCACTGCACCACATCCAGCTTTTCCAACCGATATGCAAGCCCAGTTTATGGCTTTGAATACGGTAGCATCAGGGGTTTCAAAGGTTACAGAGACTATTTTTGAAAATAGATTTATGCATGTGCAAGAAATGCAGCGTTTAGGTGCGGATATCAGTATCGATGGTAATACTGCCTTGGTAAAAGGCGTGGAATTTTTAGATGGTGCCACAGTCATGGCGACTGATTTGCGCGCTTCAGCAAGCTTGGTTTTGGCGGGATTAGTGGCGCGTGGTGAAACGGTAATAGAGCGTATCTATCATCTAGACCGTGGTTACGAGAATTTAGAAGCCAAATTGAACGCACTTGGCGCGAACGTAAAGCGCCTCAGTTAAAAATAAAGTAAAAATATGATCACGATCGCACTCTCAAAAGGCCGCATCTTTGACGAAACCACACCATTATTGGCGGCGGCGGGAATTCATGCGCTTGAGGATCCTGAGTCTTCACGTAAGTTAATTCTAGCAACTAATCGTGAAGATGTGCGTTTGATTATTGTCCGCGCCACTGACGTGCCAACCTATGTGCAATATGGCGCAGCGGACTTAGGTATAGCTGGTAAAGATGTGTTGGACGAACATGGGGGAGAAGGCTTATATCAGCCGATAGATCTGCAGATTGCTAAATGCAAGATGATGGTGGCGGTGCGTGAAAACTTTGATTACTTTGGTTCAATCCGTAGTGGCGCACGTTTGAAAGTTGTGACTAAGTACGTCAAAACTGCACGTGAACACTTTGCGGCTAAAGGCATGCATGTGGATTTAATCAAACTGTACGGCTCTATGGAATTAGGCCCATTGGTTGGATTGGCAGACGTGATCGTCGATTTAGTCAGTACCGGCGGCACATTGCGCGCCAATAATCTTAAAGCCGTGGAAGAAGTGGGAGATATTAGCTCGCGCCTAGTAGTGAATCAAGCATCGCTCAAGCTTAACCGCGCTAAATTGCAGCCGATTATGGATGCATTTGCGTCAGCCATTCAAAAATAATTTAAGTAACCATGAAGATTAGACGTTTTTCTACCACAGACAGTGATTTCGACGACAAGATTAAAAATTTGCTCGCTTTTGAAACTGCGCAAGACGATAGCATTGATGTTGTTGTAGCAAATATCTTAAAAGATGTTAAAAAGCGTGGTGATTCTGCCGTGCTGGAATATACCAATCGTTTTGATAAAACCAGTGCTACAAAATTAAGCGACCTCGAGATAGGTAAAGATGAGCTTACAACAGCATTGAATAGCCTACCTGCACACCAACGCGAGGCCTTACAAGCAGCGGCACACCGTGTACGTACTTACCATGAAAAACAAGTAATGGCTTCCTGGACTTACACCGATGCAGAAGGCACTTTATTGGGTCAGCAAGTCACTTCATTAGATCGCGTAGGATTGTATGTACCTGGCGGCAAAGCCGCTTATCCGTCTTCTGTACTTATGAACGCCATTCCAGCGAAAGTGGCTGGTGTGAGAGAGTTGATTATGGTGGTGCCTACACCGAATGCGGAGAAAAACGCGTTAGTGCTTGCTGCTGCCGCAATCGCTGGCGTAGATCGTGTGTTTTGTATTGGTGGTGCCCAAGCGGTAGGTGCGCTCGCTTATGGTACACAAACTGTACCACAGGTGGATAAGATTGTTGGCCCTGGCAATGCTTATGTTGCGGCAGCTAAACGCCGTGTGTTCGGTGTAGTAGGAATCGACATGGTGGCAGGGCCTTCTGAAATTTTGGTTATTTGCGATGGCAAGACCAATCCGGACTGGGTAGCAATGGATTTGTTCTCACAGGCAGAGCACGATGAACTGGCGCAAGCCATTTTATTAAGCCCAGATGCAGATTTCTTAGATAAGGTTAGTGCGAGCATTGAAAAGCTCGTAGAGGAAATGCCACGTAAAGACATTATCACTACATCGTTCCAAGACCGTGGTGCTTTGATCCAGGTGCGGGATATGGATGAAGCCGCTGATATCAGTAATTATATTGCACCTGAGCATTTAGAGCTTTCTATGGATGAGCCATTAGCGTTCAGCAAGAAAATCAAGCATGCTGGCGCTATTTTTATGGGTCGTAATACTTGCGAAGCGCTAGGCGACTATTGTGCGGGGCCTAACCATGTATTGCCTACTTCACGTACAGCGCGGTTTTCTTCACCGCTTGGAGTCTATGATTTCCAAAAACGCTCCAGCTTGATTATGGTATCGCCAGAAGGCGCACAAACACTAGGTAAAATTGCTTCAACCTTGGCGCATGGGGAAGGTTTAACAGCGCATGCAAGGTCAGCTGAGTATCGCCTCAAAACGCGCAATTAAAATGATTACTTTGTTGGCAGCGTCTTCAACTTGTCGCCTTACTTTATGTACTGTCTTTCAAGTTTCATCCTTGCCGTCATGTGCATTTGAATATCGCATTTTGTAATGAAAAGAACAATGAGCTATGAGTAAGTTCTGGAGTGATGTTGTCCATAAGCTCACCCCTTATGTCCCTGGCGAACAGCCAAAGCTAAATAACCTAGTTAAGCTGAATACCAATGAAAACCCATATGGCCCAAGCCCTCAAGTCATTAAGGCTTTAAAGCTGGAAGCAACAGATTCATTGCGCTTATATCCAGATCCAAACTCAGACGCACTCAAAGCGGCTATTGCACAAACTTATCAGCTAAATGCTAACCAAGTGTTTGTAGGTAATGGCTCTGATGAAGTGCTCGCCCATGTATTTCAGGCGCTGCTTAAGCATGACAAACCATTATTTTTTCCAGATATTACCTACAGCTTCTATCCTGTGTATTGCGGTTTGTACGGAATCGAATACAAAACCATTCCGCTCTCAGAAAATTTCGAAATTGAGGTAGAAGATTATAGGCAGGCCAATGGAGGCATTATCTTCCCTAATCCCAATGCACCTACTGGCATACCGCTACCACTGATCGAAATTGAGCGTTTGCTGAAAAGAAATACCGAGTCCGTTGTTGTTATCGACGAAGCTTATGTGGATTTCGGTACAGAATCAGCTGTAGGTTTGATTAATCAATACCCCAATCTGCTGGTAACACATACTCTATCAAAAGCACGCTCTCTTGCAGGCTTGCGAGTAGGCTACGCAGTCGGCAGTATTGAATTGATTGAAGCTCTTGTACGTGTGAAAGATAGTTTTAACTCATATCCAATAGACCGGTTTGCTTCTGCTGGAGCAGTTGCTGCGATGCAAGATGTAGAGTATTTTGATAAAACACGTAACCAAGTCATCACTACTCGGAATGCACTGATTCAAGATTTAACTAACTTAGGTTTTGAAACGCTTCCGTCTGGCGCTAACTTTATTTTTACTAAGCATCAAACTCATGATGCTGTAGATTTAACTTCAAAATTGCGTGAAAAAAATATTATTGTGCGTCACTTCCAGTCGCCAAGCCGTATAGCACCTTATCTGCGCATTACTATTGGAACAGACGCACAATCTAAACTATTGATTGATGCGCTTACACAAATTCTCCGGAATTAGGTGTTTATGGATTTAAAATCGCAATTTTATATGTGACCACTTTAGTGCTTAGATACTAATTGCGTAGAAATCATCGAAATAAGCACGAAAAGTTTGAAATTTCACGCAAACTACGGTTATTATTACGAAATGTGCCTTTTTGTGCACAATATAAAAAACTGTGATTAATTAATTCACATTAATTCGTATTTTAATCTTAAGCAAATCATGGTCTGATTTGCTTTTAGTTGGAGGATGTATCGTGGCACAAACCCAAATGGCATTAGACTCATTAGATTTCGACGCAACCGTTGCTTTAGCGACTAAAGTTGCACCACACGTGGATATTCTTGAAATTGGTACACCATGCATTAAGCATAACGGCATCAAACTATTAGAAGTATTGCGCGCTAAATTCCCTAAGAATAAAATCTTAGTTGACCTGAAAACAATGGATGCTGGTTTCTACGAAGCTGAGCCATTCTATAAAGCCGGTGCTGACATTTGTACAGTATTAGGTACAGCTGACTTAGGTACAATCAAGGGCGTAATCGACGTTGCTAACAAGTACGGCAAAAAAGCTCAAGTTGATTTGATTAACGTAACAGACAAAAAAACACGTACACAAGAAGTGGCTAAATTAGGCGCACACATCATTGGCGTGCATACTGGTTTAGACCAACAAGCTGCTGGCCAAACACCATTTAATGACCTGGCAATGGTTGCTGGTTTAGGTTTAGGTGTTGATATTTCAGTTGCTGGTGGTGTTAAAGCTGCTACAACACAACAAGTTAAAGATGCTGGCGCAACTATTATCGTTGCTGGCGCTGCTATCTACGGCGCTGCTGATCCAGCTGCTGCTGCTGCTGAAATCAGTGCAATCGCACACGGTGGTTCAGCAAGTGCTGGTGGTGCTAAGAAATTCTTACCATGGATCATTGCTGCTATCGTTTTAGTAGTTTTGTTCACAGTAATGAAAGGCAAAAAGCCAGCTGATGAAGCTGCTGCACCAATGGAATCTGCTCCTGCCACTGAAGTCGTTCCAGCACCAGAGGCTGCACCTGCTGACGTTGCTCCCGCAGCAGAAGCACCTGCTGAAGCTGCACCTGCTGCACCTGCTGCAGACGCTGCTAAATAATTATTTGTTTAGACTCAGCATTTAGGTGCTGGTAACGGATGATTAGCACAAGCTGATGACCCTAAAGCCTAGTTAAGATTGCGTAATATCTTGCTAGGCTTTATTTTTTATAGTTTTTATGTAAAAACTATGCTTACAACGTCTTATTTTTTACTAATCTAGCCCAAGTTTAAATATTGGGTTGATGACGATGCTTTAGGTTAAAATAGCACCCAACAAGGTTTTTGCACTTTTATAATCAAGTGATTCAATATGCGCTCCGCTGAAGTAATAAGAAATACCTTAGAAACACAAATTACCGTCGCCATTAACTTGGATGGCACAGGTGTATCCCAATTCAGTACGGGTTTGGGTTTCCTTGACCACATGCTTGACCAAATCGCGCGCCACGGCATGATGGATATTAACGTGAATGCCAAAGGCGATTTACACATAGATGCACATCACACGGTAGAAGATATAGGCATTACTTTAGGCCAGGCTTTTGCTGAGGCAGTGGGTGATAAAAAAGGTATCCGCCGTTACGGTCACGCTTATGTTCCGTTAGACGAAGCTTTATCACGCGTGGTATTAGACATTTCCGGTCGACCAGGTTTAGAGTTCGGTTGTGTGTTTACGCGCGCGGCTATTGGTGAATTTGATGTCGATCTGGTGCACGAATTCTTTCAAGGCTTTGTCAATCATGCCAATGTTACATTGCATATTGATAATTTAAAGGGTCATAACGCTCACCACCAAGCCGAAACGATTTTCAAGGCGTTCGGCCGCGCGTTGCGCATGGCTGTGGAGCTTGATTCGCGCATGGCAGGTATCATGCCGTCTACAAAAGGTAGCTTATAGTTCTTAGGTGAGTTTAATCATTGCGTAATTCCAGAGCAGCATAAACAGTATGGATAAAATTGATATCGCAGTAATTGACTATGGCATGGGTAACTTGCGCTCGGTGTCCAAGGCGCTTGAACATGTCGCGCCTTCCAAATCGGTGATAGTTACCAGCAACCCGGATGAAGTCGCGCGCGCTGAGCGCGTGGTCTTTCCCGGACAAGGGGCCATGCCGGATTGCATTCGCGAGGTGGATGCCCGCGGCCTGCGTGAAGCTGTTCTTGAAGCGGCCCAAGAAAAGCCTTTTTTGGGTATTTGTATCGGCTTGCAGATGTTATTCGAGCAGTCTGAAGAAGGCGATGCTTCTGGCTTGGGTTTGTTCAAAGGCCAAGTTAAGCGTTTTGCTGCGGCAGATATGAAAGATGCAAACGGTGAAAAGCTCAAGGTACCGCATATGGGCTGGAATCAGGTTTATTATGCAGGTAATGCCTCTCATGCCTTATGGCATGGTATTGAAGATGGCGCGCGTTTTTATTACGTGCACAGTTATTATGTGCAGCCTTTTGATATCAATCTCGTGTCAGGTTACAGCAATTATCCGCAGCGCTTTACCAGCGCCATTGCAGTGGATAATTTGTTTGCGGTACAGTTTCACCCTGAAAAAAGCGCTAATGCGGGTTTGCAATTGCTAAGTAATTTTGTACACTGGGCACCATAATTGCTTAAACATTTATAGTTAACTTTTAAGTTGGAGCTTAGCAATATTGCAGTCTAGTTAACGGCTATTATTTACCCTTCATTCATCTATATTTAATTTACTAAATAATAATTCATCATGTTAATCATCCCAGCTATTGATCTCAAAGACGGACACTGTGTCAGACTCAAGCAAGGTTTAATGGAAGAGTCTACGGTATTTTCCGAAGACCCAGGCGCGATGGCTCGCCATTGGGTAGATA
>JACDEP010000064.1:9728-11662 GCA_013816325.1 Methylotenera sp. | reverse complement strand
AGCTAAAATGGCGCAGATTATCGAAGATTCACGCCAATCATTGCCAAGCTGGGTGTTGGAACACTTGCCTGCTGATGCGATTGCTTTTAAAGAGCAGGCTACGGTCTGGTTGCGTATGCATGCTGGGACACTACAAATGGCAGGCAAGGAAGCAGGGCGACTTGCCGCGCATATTGTATTGGGCATGATTATTGGCGGTATGCTTGCGGTGCGTGAAGCAGCGCTCATGACCACGTTTAAACCGTTTGCACGTGCACTAATGGGTCGAGTGAGCTTGTTTACCGATGCTTTTAAACGCGTTGTATTTGCACAGCTGCGCATTGCTACTATCAATGCAACATTCACAGCAGTTTACCTTGCCATTGTTTTACCGTTGATGGGCATACACCTGCCCTTGGTTAAAACCATGATCACTATTACATTTGTGGTGGGGCTGATTCCTGTCGTAGGTAACCTGATTTCAAATACGATTATCGTTGTCGTGAGCCTGAGTCAGTCGCTCGCTGTTGCAATGGGCTCTTTGATTTACTTGGTGGTTATACACAAGTTTGAATACTTCCTGAATGCTCGTATCGTTGGTGGCCAAATCCGCGCTCATGCTTGGGAGTTGCTTGTCGCTATGCTGGCGATGGAAGCTGCATTTGGCCTATCCGGTGTGATAGCAGCGCCTATTTATTATGCGTATATCAAGTCTGAATTACGCGCCCGTAATCAACTGTAAGGAATCAATGAGAAAGAAAAAGGCTACCACTTAAGTACGCCTTTTGCCTTTGTATTTCACGTATAACCAATGAGTTAAAAAATTTAGTTTTTAAGTTTATATAACCTGTTTTCCAGTGTTTTCCCAGCTTTCACGTTATCCAGTTTATTGCCTACTGCGTCACCAAGCGCTACTAGCCGATCTTCAGGTAATGGATGCGTTTTAAACAACAAAGCCACGCTACCATCGTTCTTATCCGTTTGCGATAGCGTTTGCAGCACGTCAGTCAGCCCGTAAGCTTCATAACCGGCACGGGTCGCGTAGCTCATACCTAAACGGTCGGCTTCATATTCAGCAGTTTTATCCAGACTGCGTGCACTCATCTCCGCGCCACTGCCGATGGCTTTGCTGACCAACTTGTCATTCTTGCCTAATTTGTCGGATAAGAAATTCGCTCCAACATTCAATAATTGTTGTTTCTGTAAGATTTTTAACTGGTGTTTTTTAACCACATGCGCAACCTCATGCCCTAATATACCGGCCAGTTGCGCTTCATTAGTGAGCTTGCGGTAAATACCTTTGGTAATCACCACATAACCGCCAGGCGCTGAGAATGCATTGAGGTCTTCGCTATCGATCACGCCAAAATGCCAAGGTAGGTCAGGTCGCTCTGATTGTGAGGCGACCCAGCGACCTACAGAATTCACATACTTCTGCAAAGCCTCGTCTTTTACCAAAGGCGCAGCGCCTAAGAGATTGCCGGTTATCTCGCGACCAATGGCGATTTCTTCTTCCTTGCTAGGATTCTTCCAGTTAACTGCAGAGCCAGCAGGTTCGTCTGATTTAACTTGGCCGTTAGCGCTGGCGGAATCTTTATTTTCAGCCGTGCTAGCAGGGGCATTTTTATTTGAATCCAGCTTCTCTTGTACGGCATCTTTCAGAGCCCCTTTAAAGTCAAAGGCCAAACTGTGTACGCTTACGACGGATAACATACTGGCTAGCAAGGTAGCGATCAAAAGCTTTGTGTGCATGAGTTTGTTATCTCGTTGGCTGTGAAAAGGACTCATTTTGCACCTCCACTAACGGGGGCTTTTAAGTTAGCAAAAGCTACCGTTTTTAAACCGCCTGATGCCGCAAACTGCTTACCTTGCACCACGCTCACGGTGTTGCCTTCCATAGCCTTGATTTCTGTTTCATTGAATTTAGCGGCCTTAAGATCTTCGTTGCTTAAGCC
>JACDEP010000064.1:0-9718 GCA_013816325.1 Methylotenera sp. | reverse complement strand
GCGGCCATTCACTGCGGCCAGTACTCCGGAAAGTTGATTGCTAGAGCCAGAAGCAGCCCCACGTTTAACCGATAATAAACGCACCCAACCAGTATTCTTCTTGGTTTTTACCTGTAGCCATGCACCTTGTTTTTTTAAAATATCCACGCTTTCACCACGGCTGAAACTTCCAATTACTTTGGCGTCAGCATACGGTTCATACCGGATGCTGTCACTTTTCAGGGCACTACCGGTCTCGCTAAAAACAAGCCCCGAATATAACAGGGCAGATAACCCGGTTAAAACTAGCCAATTTGAATTCATTTTCATGTGAAGTGTTCTTTCTCTAATGTATCTAGTGTGAGTATCTAATTAAGCCTATCTAACTGGGCGTATCTAATTTGATAATAGCTTGCGCAAACAAACCGCGCCATTGGCTTGCTAAATCATAACTACCGGTAGCAGTGCTAGTGCCATGGGCATGGTCCGTAATTGCCAGGTCCGTAATCGCTAAGTCCGTAATCGCAAGATCACTTATACCAGGGCTTAGCATTAAAGAACCGATGTGCTGTACGTATCGAATATGTGTATTACTTGAAAGACCGGCCTCCCGCAATAAAGTTTTTAGCGCATCAGCCAATCGGTCGCTATCTTCTTTCACGCGGGCCACTTCTATTTCACTTTCGCCATGGTAGCTCCAGCTGACTATTATAATATCGCTGAATAAGCTCCAGATGCCGGATTGGGGACCTTTCAGGTTCTGCACTGCAGCTGGTAGGTGGCAGCGCTGCTCAATCAAACGCTGGATTTTCTTAAGTTTCCCTTCACTTAACAGGTCTTGGTTCTCAATGGCAATCGGCATCAGCAATACCGTCGTGCCTTTTTTTCCGAGTTCGATATCATTGGCAAATAAGCGTTGCAAAACCTTGTCGTTAGCCAGGGCATAGATTTTAGCCACACTGAAATAGATGACGGCCCAGGTAATCGGTGCGGTGATATCAAGGTAGACATGGGTAAAGTTCATACCTAAATAAGACAGCACCAATAAACCGACTTGGCTGCTGCTGAATACCGTGGTCACACGGTCGCGGTCTACATTTCTGAACATGGCAATCGCTGTCAGCCAAATCAATAGCAAGCTCATGAAAATGTAGGAGGTCTTGCCGCGCCAAACTTTCAGGTAATCATCATGTTTCAGGTTGTCAATAGCAGTAGCGAGAATCTCAACGCCCGGATGCGCTTTTGCCATGGCGGTGGCTTTAACATCGAATAGCGAGGGCGCTGTAGAGCCAATAATCACTGTTTTATTGGCAAACTCGTTTGGCGCACGTTTTTTAACCTTGCTGGCCATATCGGTAAATACATCGCTGAACGATACATACTGATAGCTAAAAGGTTTGCCCCGCCAGTTCAGTAGCATGTTCTGCGGCAAGTTGGCTGGAGCAGGGCCGGTATAGTTGCTTGCTGCTAATGGCAGAGAAGGCAGCCGCCAGCCGCTTTCGTCATGCCATAGCCTGTATTCGCGCACAATGCCATCAATATCCTGGTAGATGTTATGTGTACCTAATCTTTTGGAATTTACGGCAGCCTCAAAATGCGGCAATACGATAGCAATAGGCTTTGCAGCCATAGGGGTGATGGGAGTATTGGTGTTTTCTGGAATGCGCCCCACCCCTGGAATCATATTCGGCGTGATTTTGCTGAGGTGATCACTTTCAGGCGATAAGCGCAGCATTGGAAAGAAAGTATTGTCAGTGCTGGCGATGACATCATTAAAATAAGTATCGCTATCCGGGTTATAAACGTCAGCATCGCTGAACAGGATATCGAAGACGATTGCCTTGGGCTGCTGTACTTCGATGTTTTCTACAAACTCACCAAATACCTGCCGCGGCCAGGGCCAACGGCCATATTCCTTGGCCATCGCATTTAAGGAGGCCTCGTCGATATCGACGATTACAATATCCGGATCTGCCTTGGTAACAACAATACGGTTTTTCACCATGAAGTCGAACGCGCGGTCACGCATGTTCATGCCAATGCCGAATACGCTAGCATCCAACAGTACTAACACAGTGAGCAGAGCGCTCAGGTAAAGGTAAAAGTTATTGCGCAGCTTGCGGGTAAAAAACGCTAGCCATTGATTGATAAGTAACCGGAATTTAATCACTTTGTGCCCATCTTATTTTAATAGCCAATTGGTCAGTTAGTTGCCAACTTAATAACCAGAGTGTTTGATAGGCCTTAAGTGTGGCATAAAGTTAGGATTTAATGAATTTTAGATTCGGGAATTTTCGGTCCTTAACCTGTGGATTCAGCGCATGAGTTGCATCTCTTAGGAAGGGTATACAGGCTGCATCAGGTATAATTACGAGCTTATGATACAAATTATTATTTTACTAGTTGCTGTTGGTATTTTGCTGTTATTACTATGGCAGACTTGGCGTGAGGGTAAGCTCGATAGAAACATTATTATCCTACAACAGCTGGAAGAAAAGCATCGTGAGATGCTACGTGATTTTAATGATGGCCTGAATAAACTGGGTGATCGCTTAAGCACATCCTCAAATGAAATCAGCGATCGTCTGCGTGCCAGCGTGGCTTCTGAACTCCATGCAACACGAGAGGCCATGCAAGCATTGCAAATGGCTCAGCAAAATAGTCTGGCATTAACCCGAGAGACCGTGCTTGAAAAGCTGCACATCACCTTGAGTGAGCAAGGCAAATCTCAGCAAGCGCTTATCAATGACACAATGTTGAAAGCCACTACCACGCTCACACAAAGTATCGAAAGCCTGACTAAGGCAGTGGATAACCGTTTGGAAGTGATAGGCGGTAAGGTATCTGAGCGACTCGATGAAGGCTTCAAGAAAACCAACCAGACTTTTATCGATGTGATGGCACGATTAGCGACCATCGATGAAGCGCAAAAGAAGATCGACGGCTTAACCGTGAACATGGTCAGCTTGCAAGAATTGCTGGGCGATAAACGTAGCCGCGGTGCTTACGGTGAGGTTCAACTTGAAAGCTTGGTGCGCAATGTGTTGCCGGTTAGCACTTATAGCATGCAGCACACGTTTGAGAATGGCTCGCGCGTGGATTGTGCGTTATTTCTGCCAGAGCCTACCGGCACTGTTGCCGTGGATAGCAAGTTTCCGCTGGAGAATTATCATAAAATGTTTGATAGCAGCTTAAGCGAAGTTGAACAAAACGTCGCTAAAAAGCAATTTAAAGCAGACATCAAAAAACATGTGGATGACATCGCTGCCAAATACATTATTCCGAATGTGACTAGCGACGGTGCAGTAATGTTTATACCGGCAGAAGCCGTGTTTGCTGAAATACACGCTTACCACCCTGAGGTAATTACGTATGCCATGAATAAGCGAGTTTGGCTGGTTTCACCGACCACACTGATGGCCGTACTCAATACTGCGCGCGCGGTGCTTAAAGATGTTGAGATGCGCAAACAGGTGCATATCATTCAATCGGAACTCGGAAAATTAGGTAAAGACTTTTCATTATTCGATAAGCGTATGAAAAGTTTAGCCGACCATATTCGCCAAGCAAGTAAAGACGTGGATGAGGTACATACCAGCAGTAAGAAAATCACTGCTGGCTTCGCCAAGATCGAACGTGTGGAACTTACCAATCAACCTAATGATTTGATTCATACTGATTTACTTGAAATAGCAGACGGACTAAAAGCTGCCGATGAGCCGGAGTTGTAAGGCTCAGAACTGATAACAATATGAACATTAAATTATTTTATTTTGCCCGCTTGAAAGAAACGCTTAAATTTTCTAACGAAAATTTAGAGCTGGCCGACAAAGAGTCATGGACGATCCTCAAACTCAAAGCTTTTTTGGCCAAACGCGGCGATACCTGGTCACAGATGTTGATGGGTAAGTTGAAAGTACGTGCTGCAATCAACCATGAGCTTGTGGATGACAATGCACCTATCGCTGATGGTGATGAAGTGGCATTTTTCCCGCCCGTAACAGGCGGCTAGAGGCTATATGACGGTCCGGTTACAACTAGAGGACTTCGATATGGGCGATGAAATAAGCCGGCTGAGGATGGCGAGTCCAAACATCGGCGCCGTGGTCAGCTTTGTCGGGCAAGTACGGGATCTGAATATCGGGGAACAGGTTTCTGAGCTAACGCTGGAACATTACCCTGGCATGACTGAAAAAGCCCTGGAAACCATTGTGGCAAAGGCCAAAAACCGCTGGGACTTAATGGAAATATTGGTGATTCACCGTATAGGAAAATTGAAACCGCTGGACCAGATAGTACTTGTGGCAGTTAGCAGTGCGCATCGCGGCGACGCATTCAAGGCTTGTGAATTCATCATGGATTATTTAAAAACTGAAGCACCTTTTTGGAAAAAAGAAATGCTGCAATCGGGGGAGTCCCGTTGGGTGGAAGCTAAAGATAGCGATGAAACCGCACGTGACCGCTGGTCTTAAATAAAACAGTAAATCAATATAATTAATGAGGCATAAGTTAACACATGCATAAATTACAAATGCCAAAGTTACAAAGCCTAAAGTTACAAAATAGTGAAAATATGTCAAAAATCCTAAAACCAGAGCAACTTACCATCAATATCCAAGCGCAACAGTTAGGATTTCCAGATACTTCTGCATTGATTTCTAAAGATAGCAAAAGTGCTCAACATCAAGCCTGGATATCACAATCTGAAGCCAAGAAATCTGCTGAATTCGGACTTAATATTCGCCAGCAGGGTTTTAATCTTTTAGCATTGGGGGAGGCGGGCACAGGCCGTACATCATTGATGCTGAGTGCCATGCACGATGCCGCAGCCAAGCTAACGCCAGGTAATGACTTGGTGGCGCTATATCAGTTTGATGCAAACGGTAAGCCGCTATTCTTGAAGTTGCCGACTGGTGCTGGTATACAACTAAAGCTGGCTATGGATCAATTTATAAGGCAACTTGGCAAAGAGTTAGCGATTTTTATTGAAGCCAAAATCAAGGAAAACTCTTCAGCTTCGATGGAAGTGTTTTTAGATAGTCAGTTAATTATTCTTAAAACCAGTATCGAGCATATTGCACAAAAAGAAGTGTTTGATCGGCATTTTGAATTATTAAGGAAAGACGTACTGGATTACTTGGAGGCTTGGCAGCCAGCTGCAGGAGACTCAGATAATAATCTAGAGGCTTTGCTAAGTGAAAGCTTTTTCGGGCGCTACCGCGTGAATGTGCTAGTTGAGCAATCTGCTAGCCCTAATCAGGCCCCGGTTATCTATGACAATGACCCAAGTTTGCAATCATTGTTCGGCGGCATTGAAAGCGCGGGTGAATCCAGCAGTACGCCGGATTTTTTGCGGCTGCGTGCCGGGAATCTTCTACGTTCCGACGGCGGTGCGCTATTACTGCACCTACGCGACCTACTCGCGGATGAACAAAACGGTTCACAGCTGCTAGAAAAGCTGCATCGTTTTTTAAGAAATTCTACGCTGCAGATAGAAGATTTAACCAGTAGCAGCAATCAAGGTAGCGGCTATGTGAGTGCGCAGGCAGCGATACCAGTATCCGTAAAACTTATATTAATTGCGACGCGTGAGGACTATTACCAACTGCTTGAAGAAAAGCATGATTTCTTTGATTACTTCCCAATCAAGATCGAGTTTGCTGAAAAAGTAAAAGCCAGCATAGAGAATTACATGGCTTATGCAGCGTTTATCGCTCAGAAATGTGAGCAGTTCAAATGCCCACATTTTACCGCAGAAGCAGTAACCGCCTTATTGCAGGCTATGCATAGGCAAGAAGAGGACCAGACGCGTTTAAGTACGCAATTTGCCGGTTTGGAGAAGCTTATTTCGGAAAGTGTCGCCGCAGCGGAACTTCGAAATGCCAGCTTGGTGGCAATTGAAGACGTAAAAGCGGCGATTAATCATCGGTACATTCGGCATAGTTACATCGAAGCGCATATGCGTAACTCCATCGTCGATAATGAACTCATGATTGCCGTGCATGGTGAGGCAATCGGCCAAATCAACGGCTTAACGCATATCGATTTGGCAGACGCCAGCTTTGGCTCTCCTGTACGCATCTCCGCTAATTGCTATGCGGGTAATCGCGATATTTTCACCATAGACCGTGAAGTAGCGATGAGTGGCCCTACGCATGACAAGGGCGTAATGATATTAAAAAGCTGGTTACATGCTAACTTCGCTCAGTTCAACCCTTTAAACCTCACTGCATCTCTAGTGTTTGAGCAAGAATACAACGGAGTTGATGGCGACTCAGCTTCATGTGCCGAGCTTTTTGCGATTCTTTCATCACTGGCGCAACTCCCTATCAAACAAGGTATCGCCGTGACTGGTGCACTTAACCAGCATGGTGAAGTATTGCCTGTAGGTGGACTTAATGAAAAGATAGAGGGCTATTACAGGGTCTGTAAGGAGATTGGACTCGATGGTAAGCAGGGCGTGTTAATGCCCGAGCGTAACATACGTCACCTGATCCTCAGTGATGAACTCATCGATGCAGTAAAAAATGGCCAGTTCCAGATAGCCACTATGAACAATGTGGCAGAGGGCGTAAAACACCTGATGGAACATACGTTGGAAGAAGTAAATAAATTGGCTGAAGATAGGCTAGGCGAATTTAAGCTTACGCTAGAAATGAACCTTCCAAAAAGACATTAACTTTTAAGAATAACTCATCACGCATCATGAGCAAAGTAGAGAGGGAAGAGACCGAAGATACTAAGTCCAGGCTGGATAAATGGTTATGGGCGGCACGGTTTTTCAAAACTCGTAGCCTGGCTACTAATGCTATTGATACCGGTAAAGTGCACATTGATGGTGACCGCATCAAGCCCGCTAAAGAAGTGCATCTTGGGCAAGTCATTCACATCCGCAACCGCGATTTTGAGATTGAAGTTGAAGTGCTTGCATTATCCAATATTCGCAAAGGTGCTCCGGAAGCAGCGCTACTTTATAAAGAAACACCGGCAAGTATTGCAAAGCGGGAAAAGGCCAAAGCTACGGGAGAGGGTGAACATGCACAGCGCGATAGAGGCATGGGCAGGCCGACCAAACGGCAATTAAGAGATATCAAAAAGTTTACAAGTAGTGCCTATTAACTCGTTGTGATTATTTCATTAGTACTTGCTATATTAAATCAGATATTGCAAACTACGTTCATTCATTGAACGGGTTCAATGAATGAACGTAGGTTTATTAAATGCTAACTGACGAATATCGTTACAAAATACTAAAAACTGTAGAGGAAAATCCTGAAATTAGTCAGAGAGAACTTGCTAAAGAACTCGGTATAAGCTTAGGAAAAACAAACTTTTGCTTAAAAGGTCTTATTGAAAAAGGTTTGTTGAAAGTTAGTAATTTTCGAAACAGTAAAAATAAACTAGCCTATATGTACTTACTCACGCCTAATGGTATTGAAGCAAAAGCCAACGTTACATTAAGTTTTCTAAAATATAAAATGCATGAATATGAATTATTACAAGTTGAAATTGATGAATTGAGACGCGATATTTCTAAGAATAAGGGTATAGATGCTTAAAGTACTTATCACTGGGGGCAGTGGTCTTTTAGCAACAAATTGGGCTTGCTTTGCTAGAGATAAAATCAGGGTTGTTTTGGCGCTACACAAAACCAATGTTTTATTCGAAGATACAGAGTCTGTTTTCTTAAACCTTGAATCAAGAGATGATATTCTCGATAAGTTAGTTCAGATTTCACCAGATGTGGTGATACATGCAGCGGGTTTAACTAATGTTGATGAATGTCAGCTAAATCCCTTGCTTGCCAAGCATATAAATTGTGAATTAGCAGAGAATGTCGCTTTCGTATGTGCTAAAACTGGTATTAAACTGGTACATATTTCAACAGATCATCTTTTTTCTAGCAAAAACTCTTTTTCAACAGAAAATAGCAATCCTCAGCCAGTTAATGTTTATGCCGAATCTAAACTTAATGCTGAATTTGCAGTAAAAAAATTAAATAATGATGCATTAATTATTAGAACAAATTTTTTTGGGTGGGGACACCAGTTCCGCCAATCTTTTAGTGATTGGATATATATTAATCTCATCAACAATAAAGAAATCAGCTTATTTGATGATGTTTACTTTACACCAATTCTCATAGATTCATTGGCAACCCATATACATGCACTGTTAGCTCTGAACGAATATGGGATTTTTAATGTTGTATCAGATGACCGCATCAGTAAATATGAATTTGGGTTACATATTTGTGAAAAGTTTAATCTGTCTAGTAATCTTATAAAACCAGCCAGTATTGCATCATTAAAATCTCTTGCACCAAGACCGCATGACATGTCTCTAAGTAATCATAAATTAAAGCTGAAGTTGGGAATCAACTATATTTCAGTATCAAATGAAGTGGAGCAGCTTAAGTTACAATTAGGCATGGGAAGACCATTAGAAATTCAAAAAGCAATTAGGGGAGTTTAGATGTCAATTTTAAGTGGTAAATCAGTATTAATTACAGGAGGAACTGGCTCGTTTGGTAAAAGGTTCGTCAAAACTGTTTTGGAGCAGCATGATGCTAAGAGACTAGTTGTGTTTAGTCGAGACGAACTCAAGCAATTTGAAATGCAGCAATATATTAACTCTCCTAAGTTACGTTATTTTTTAGGCGATGTTCGAGATAAAGAACGGCTCTACAGGGCACTTGATGGGGTTGATATAGTCATTCATGCAGCTGCAATGAAACAGGTGCCAGCTGCTGAATATAATCCAATGGAAGCAATTAAAACAAATATTATTGGCGCTGAAAATGTTGTAAATGTTTGTATTGATCAAGGTGTAGAAAGAGTAATTGCACTCAGCACAGATAAAGCGGCTAATCCATTGAATTTATATGGTGCTACAAAGTTATGTTCAGATAAATTATTTGTTGCAGGAAACGCACTTTCAGGAAGACACAGAACCAGATTTTCTGTAGTACGTTATGGAAATGTTATTGGTTCAAGGGGTAGTGTTATTCCATTTTTTATGCAAAAAAAAGCAGAAGGTGTGCTCCCAATTACAGATGAGCGAATGACTCGCTTCTGGATTACGCTTGACCAAGGCGTGCAATTTGTTTTGGATTCGTTAACACGTATGGAGGGCGGTGAAGTATTCGTGCCTAAAATTCCAAGTATGGGCATTATGGATGTAGCAAAAGTGGTGGCTCCAGAATGCACTACTAAGATTATTGGTATTCGACCAGGCGAAAAATTACATGAAGTAATGATTACACCAGATGATGCAATTAATACCGCTGAATTCGAAAATCACTTCGTTATTCAACCTGCAGTTAATTGGTGGGATGGCAAGGCGTATCTTGAAAGAACTGGTGGTAAAGCTGTACCAGAAAACTTTCACTATAGCAGTGATAACAACACTGACTGGATGAAAAAAGAAGAGTTAGCAACACTGCTAAAGATAGAAAAAATCGAGTTATAACATGGAAAAAATCCCCTATGGCAAACATTATATTGACGAAGATGATATTCAATCGGTTGTTAATGTGTTGCGCAATGCGCCACTAACTCAAGGCCCTAAGGTTGAAGAGTTTGAACGAGCTGTTGCGACTTACGTTGGGGCTCAATATGCTGTAGCAGTTTCAAGTGGCACAGCAGCGCTGCATTTAGCGTGCATGGCAGCAGGTTTAGGCGCTGGTGACAATGTAATTACATCACCTAACACATTTGTTGCAAGCGCTAACTGTGCT
>JACDEP010000181.1 GCA_013816325.1 Methylotenera sp. | reverse complement strand
CCATTGGGTAGATAAAGGCGGCAAGCGGTTACATCTGGTGGATTTGAACGGTGCATTCGCCGGAAAACCAGTGAACGAAGCAGCGATTAAATCTATCGTTAGTGCAGTCGGTGGTGATATTCCTATCCAACTGGGCGGCGGCATTCGTGATTTAGATACGATAGAGCGTTATTTGGATAATGGCATAGGCTACGTCATTATTGGTACCGCAGCCGTTAAGAATCCTGGATTCTTGCATGAGGCTTGTTACGCATTCCCCGGTCAGATCATGGTTGGACTAGATGCAAAAGACGGCAAAGTAGCCGTCGATGGTTGGTCTAAACTCACTGGGCACGATGTAATTGATTTGGCCAAAAAATTTGAAGACTACGGTGTAAATTCCATTGTTTATACCGATATTGGCCGCGATGGCATGCTTACTGGAGTGAATATTGAGGCGACAGTTGCTTTAGCGCAAGCGCTAACGATTCCGGTCATTGCTTCCGGCGGCTTAACCAACCTGGATGACGTGCGTAAATTATGCGCGGTGGCTGATGAAGGTATCATCGGCGCGATTACTGGTCGTGCCATCTACGAAGGTACTTTGGACTTTACAGCGGCACAAGCATTAGCGGATGAATTAAGTGCATAATATTTATAAGCTATTCGATGTCAAGACGAGGCGGCAAAAAGCGAATGTCGGAGATATTACACAAGATGCAGTAAGATATGAGCGGTGCAGCCAACAAAGTATTGTCGAAAAGAGTATTGTAAATGCTCGCTAAACGTATCATCCCGTGCCTGGATGTTACCGATGGGCGCGTAGTTAAAGGTATAAATTTTCTAGAGTTGCGCGATGCGGGCGACCCGGTAGAAATTGCTAAGCGTTATGATGAGCAAGGCGCCGACGAACTTACATTTTTAGACATTACTGCCAGCTCCGATAACAGGGGCTTGATTCTGCACATTATTGAAGAGGTTGCATCGCAAGTATTCATCCCCCTTACAGTTGGCGGCGGTGTACGTGAAGTTGAAGACGTGCGTCGTTTATTGAATGCAGGTGCCGACAAAGTTAGCATCAATACCACGGCGGTGTTAAATCCGCAGATGGTAGCTGACGCCGCTAGCCGTTTTGGCTCGCAATGCATAGTGGTAGCGATAGATGCCAAAAAGGTAGACAATCAGCCATTCGAATGGGAAGTATTTACTCACGGCGGTCGCAAGGCCACAGGCTTAGATGCGGTAAAGTGGGCTGAATATATGGCAAGCTTAGGTGCAGGGGAGTTGTTGATTACAAGCATGGACCGCGACGGTACAAAAATTGGATTTAATAACCCGCTGAATCGCGCGATTTCAGATGCTGTAGACGTACCTATTATCGCTTCAGGCGGCGTTGGTAATTTGCAGCACTTAGTGGATGGCGTAAAACTCGGTGGCGCAGATGCTGTGCTAGCAGCCAGTATTTTCCACTATGGAGAGTTCACTGTTAAACAGGCCAAACAATATATGCAGCAAAACGGTATTGAAGTTCGGGTATGAGCTGGCTAGAAGAAGTAAACTGGGATGCAAATGGCCTAGTGCCAGTAATTGCACAGGAGCATGATACCGGAAAAGTGCTTATGTTCGCGTGGATGAATCGCGAAGCTTTGGAACTTACCGAAAAAACTCTGCAGGCAGTTTATTGGTCGCGGTCACGCAACAAATTATGGCGAAAAGGCGAAGAATCCGGTCATGTACAATATGTGCATGAGATTCGTTTGGATTGCGATGAAGACGTGATTTTGCTCAGAGTAGAGCAGGTAGGCGGCATCGCTTGCCATACCGGTCGGCATAATTGTTTTTTCAAAAAACTGGATAATGCCAATTGGGTGATAGACCAGCCAGTGATAAAAAACCCGGATGACATCTATAAATAAAAGCATGATTGATTAAAAAAGCAGATAAAGAAAATACCGCATGAATGATATTTTAAGCCGTTTGAGTGAGTTATTAGAAGAGCGTAAGAGTGCTGATCCGCAGTCTTCTTACGTGGCTAAACTTTATGCGAAAGGCATGGATGGCATTTTAAAAAAAGTGGGTGAAGAGGCCACGGAAACCATTATTGCAGCCAAAGATGGCAATAAAGAAGCGATTATTTATGAAACTGCAGATTTGTGGTTCCATACCCTGGTCATGTTGGCACAGGCTGGTTTGAAACCACAGGATGTACTAGATGAATTGGCAAAACGCGAAGGACTTTCAGGTATCACCGAGAAAGCCAGCCGTAATACGTAATAATGACAACCGACTGCATTTTTTGTAAGATTGTGAATGGTAGCATTCCTTCAAAGATAATCTTTGAAGATGAAGATGTCATAGTGTTTAATGACATCAAGCCAATCAATCCAATACATTTTTTAATCGTACCTAGAGTTCATATTGATAGTTTAGCTGCTTGTGATGTACAACATCAGGCATTGTTAGGTAAGATGCTGTTATTGGCACCAAAACTTGCTAAAGAGCAAGGCTTAATTGGATTCCGCACCATGATCAATACGGGACGGGAGGGCGGCCAGGAAGTGTTTCATATTCATGTGCATGTATTTGGCGGTGGCGAACAGCTACCAAAGCTTTAACAGGTTGTTCAACGGGATCAATAGGGGAATCATATGGGCGGGTTAAGTATTTGGCATTGGTTGATCGTATTGTTGGTTGTGGTGTTGATATTCGGTACAAAAAAATTAACTAATATCGGTAAAGATGTCGGCGGTGCTGTAAAAGGTTTCAAAGACGCGATGAATGATGAAAAAGCCATGGCTGAAGCAACCATTATAAATACTATGCAAAGTGCAACTCCACCATTGATTGAAGGTGAAGTGGTTGAAGTGCCGGTAAAAGTAGCCACTAAAAAGGTCTCCGCAAAAAAAGCTCCAACTGTAAAAACGGCACCGGCAAAACCCGTAACTGCAAAAGCGAAAGTAACGACTACTGCTAAAGAAAAAACAGAAAGTGCTAAAACTAAAGCAACAGCTAAAAAGTCAGTAGCAAAGAAACCTGTAGCTAAAAAATCTACAGTCGTAAAACCAAAAGCAGCCACCACTGCCAAAGCTTAGTAAGCTTTTTCTTCTTTAGCTTAAGGGCACACTTGTGTTTGATGTTGCTTTCTCTGAACTTATCGTTATCGCAGTGGTTGCATTAATTGTTATAGGCCCGGAAAAGCTGCCAAAACTAGCGCGTACATTGGGCGCGCTGACTGGCCGTATGCAAAGATATGTAGCGCAAGTGCGCGAAGAAGTGAACCGTGAAGTACGATTCCAGGAATTGCAGCAGCTACAGCAGGAAATTCAGGACACAGCTACAAAAACACAGGTAAATCTTCAGCAAAAAGCAGATGCTGTCATGCAAGACTTACATCCGTCTGACATTAAAGCCAAGTCTGATGTGAATAGTGCGGATATAGACCGAAGCGATAAAAAGTCTGGTTAACAACAACAACGTGACACCCACCGATAATTTCATTTCCCACCTCATTGAACTGCGCGACCGTTTGTTGCGTAGCGTTATTGTATTCATTGTGGTTTTCATCGCATTTTTCCCCTTTGCTAATAAGATCTATGCCCTTCTTGCGCAGCCTTTACTAAGCAAACTCCCTGCGGGCGGTCAGATGATTGCGACAGCAGTCACCACTCCATTTTTTGTACCGATGAAGGTGGCGATGATGGCGGCATTCATTGTGTCACTGCCGCATACCCTGTATCAAGTCTGGGCATTTGTAGCGCCGGGATTATACGCACACGAAAAGAAATTCATGGTTCCTGTCATCATAGCCAGCACTTTATTGTTCCTCACCGGGATGGTTTTTGCCTACTTTGCTGTATTCCCGGTGATATTCGGTTTTATCGTAGGGTCTGCGC
>JACDEP010000063.1:4155-11950 GCA_013816325.1 Methylotenera sp. | reverse complement strand
ACCTTGCATACCATCAAGCACCACAACGTCAGCGCCAGCTTTTACTGCTAGTGCGACATCAAAATATGGCCGTGTCGCACCAATTTTTACGTAAATTGGTTTTTCCCAATCGGTGATTTCACGGATTTCGGCAATCTTGATTTCTAAGTCATCTGGACCTGTCCAGTCTGGATGACGGCAAGATGAGCGTTGATCAATACCTTCAGGTAAACAACGCATTTTTGCTACGCGTTTACTGATTTTCTGGCCAAGTAACATACCGCCACCACCTGGTTTTGCACCTTGACCGATCACCAACTCAATCGCATCAGCTTTACGCAAATCATCTGGGTTCATACCGTAACGTGAAGGCAAGTACTGATACACCAGTGTTTTAGACTGACCACGCTCTTCAGGTGTCATACCGCCATCACCAGTCGTTGTACTTGTACCTACTGCAGTGGCACCACGACCCAGAGCTTCTTTAGCCGGACCTGAAAGTGCGCCAAAGCTCATCCCTGCAATGGTCACTACCGTTTTTAGATGAATAGGTTTTTTGGCGAATCTTGCGCCTAATATCACATCAGTACCGCATTTTTCACGGTAACCCTCTAATGGATAACGGCTGACTGACGCACCAAGAAATAGCAAGTCGTCAAAATGTGGCAGCTTACGTTTAGCACCGCCACCGCGGATATCATAGATACCTGTCGCTGCGGCACGTCTGATTTCAGACATCGTGTACTCATCAAATGTCGCAGAATAACGCGGTTTAGTTTGTGGTATTTTATGAGCAGTATCTTTATTTTTATCATCGGTCATTTTAATAGGCTCCTGCATTATCGACATGGAAGTGGTAAAGCGTGCGTGCAGAACCATATTGTTGGAAGCTATCTGGATTCACATCTGCATGGCCAGACTTAACCAATAAATCAGCTAGAATTTTTCTATCTTCAGCACTGGTGGTTTTTTCTTCGCAATCTGCGCCTAAGCTTTTCACTTTACCCCGCACAAAAATCTTAGCTTCGTAAATGGAGTCACCTAGACCCTCACCTGCATCACCTAGAATCACAAAGTTGCCTGCTTGTGCCATAAACGCTGAAAAACTGCCCACAGAACCACCCACTACAACGTCGGCACCTTTTAATGCGATCGCGCAACGCAAACCAGCATCACCGTCAATCACCAATAAACCGCCGTTTGCTGTTGCGCCAGCAGCATTAGATGCAAAGCCTTTCACATGCACGTGGCCCGACATCATGTTTTCTGCAACGCCGCTACCTGCACTGCCCTCAATCGTCACTTTCGCGATTTGATTCATACCTGCTGCGTAGTAGCCTGCATGGCCTTTAATAGTGACATCAACTTCTGACTTTAGCCCTACTGCGATATTATGCGCACCGTTAGGATTCTCAATGACGATTGCTTTTCCATTTAATCCGGCTGCATCACCATGAAGCAATTGGTTAATCTCGCGTAATGGTTTCACATCTAAATCAAATTTTAGAGTTTCCATACATACATCTCCTTAGGTGAAGGTTCAAACACCTTCGCATTTTTAATATCTGGCAGATGTGCTAATGAGCGGAACTCTGAAGCAATGGCCACGTAATCATCGTGCTCAGCAATAATCGCTGGTTTGCATCCAAATGGATCGCGTACAAGTGCTAACTGATTACGTGTGCCCATTAACAAAGTGTAGAAACCATCTAACTCTTCAAAACCATGGTTCAATGCAGTTTCAAGGTCATCACCCTCACGCATACGCCATTGCAGAAAACGGCAAGCGGCTTCAGTATCATTATCTGTTTCAAACTCAATGCCTTCTTTTTGCAATTTACGGCGTAAGCTGTTTGCATTTGATAATGAACCGTTATGTACCAGGCACCAGTCTTCACCGGCAGTAAATGGATGCGCATGCGCAGGGGTTACCGCTGATTCAGTCGCCATACGGGTATGACCAACCAAGTGCGTACCCTTGAAGTTTTTAAAGTCATAACGATCCGCGACCTGCGCTGGTGTGCCAACATCTTTATAGATGTCCATCAACTGTCCAACAGACAACAGATGCAACAGCGGATAATGTTCTTTTAGCCAAACTTTGACCGTTGCTGGCTCTAAAGTAGTAGTTAGCACGGCATGATTAGCTTTTGGCTCAATCTTCGCTTTAACGCTTAGATGCTGTTCAAAATCATGGCCTAATTTGGTCCAGTTAAAGTCTGCTACACCTGAATACAGGCTGAATTTTCTTGAATCTGCTGCAACGGGCGCGCCAAACATCGCAAGCCCGGCAGAATCTGGTCCGCGTTCTGTCATACCAATTAACATTGGCAGCATGAGCTCACCGATTGAGTCACGCATTTTTTGGTTTTTAACCAACAATCCTACAATTCCACACATGTCTATCTCCTTACGAATTTAGTGAAATAAATATCATTAAATAACTACTTTTAATTAAAACTAGAAAAACTCTACGTAGCGTTTGATTTCCCAATCAGATACATGACGTTGATATTCCAGCCACTCAGCACGTTTAATTTTGATGAACTCCTCTGATAACGCGTCACCCAGTGCATCACGAATGACTTTGTTACTTTCAAGCTGATCTATTGCCTCATTTAACCCTTGCGGCAATATGCCAATGCCCTGTTCGCGCATTTGTGCAGGGGTTAAGTCATATAAGTTATTAGCATGGCCCGCACCAGGATGTAATTCACGCTCAACACCGTCCAACCCTGCAGCAATCACCGCTGCAGTTGTGAGATAAGGGTTACAGCTGCCATCAGGTAAGCGCAGTTCAAGACGGCCATACGGGATACGTACCATCGTTGAGCGGTTATTGTTGCCATATGAAACATACGCTGGCGCCCAAGTCGAGCCTGTCAATGACTGACTTACAACCAAGCGTTTGTAAGAGTTAACAGTGGGGCAAGCAAGCGCTGTAAGCGCTGGTGCGTGTGTGAGTATGCCGCCCATAAAGTGGTAAGCCAGTTTTGATAAGCCGTGCCCAGTCGAGTCATTATCATCCTGAAATAAGCTTTTATTGCCGTCACCAATCGACATGTGCATATGCATACCGTTACCTGGACGGTTACCAAAAGGTTTAGGCATAAATGAGCAAACCAGACCTAGCTCGTGTGCGATATGGCTCGCAGCCATTTTGAACATCAAGTAGTCGTCCGCGCTTTTCATACAGTCTGCATAGGTGTAATTAATTTCAAATTGACCATTTGCATCTTCATGGTCGATTTGATAAATGTCTAGGCCAGCAGCAATGAGTGTTTCAGTCAAACGCTCTAAAAACGCTGATTGCTTAGACATGCTCTTATAGTCATAGCATGGTTTTTGTAAAACATCAGTGGGGTCACTCGGATGAATAGCACCTTTTTCATCGATACGAAGTAAAGAGAATTCTGGTTCTAGTCCTGTGTAAAGAATCCAGCCATTTTTAGCCAGACGATCAGTCTGTGCTTTGAGCACTACGCGTGAATCGTGACCGTAAGGTTTACCTTCAACGTGGCCATCACAGATAATACGTGCATAACCAGGTTGCCAAGGCATCAGGGATAGGGTTGATAAATCACCTACCGCCATATAATCCGGGCCATTTGGCGCAATACCCATACCCCAGATTGCACCACCAGCAAAACCGGCTCCGCCTTTAAGTATGCTACCGATATGTTCAGCAGGCACGGATTTCACTTTTGCTACGCCATGTATATCGACAAACTGTGCCAATACATACTTGACGTTATTGTCTTTTAAAAACTTTTTTGCTTCATCTAACGTTTTCATTACTACTCCCTGAAAATCAAATTTATCCGCAACATTTATAAGCGACCAACACTGTTATCAACACAAGTACAGTATTAACTTTAGTTTTTATAACTAGAAAGCCCTACTGCTCCACCACCTAATTCAACCGCAACTTCTAATAACATTTCCCACATATATGATCCGTAAGTGCCATCACACCAAAGTCTGTAAACTTGCTCGCCATTTAAATTTTGGCGCATCACTATTGCCGATATTCCCGCGACTTGTGTCATGACTACATCGTTAGCCAGCAGCGAGGAATCGCGTAAATCTAATGAGCACAACTCAGAAAACAAATTAAGCACTTCACTACCGCTTAATATGAAAGCTGCATCAGCGCGCACTACTGGATAGAGACCCTCTACTCTCGTAATATCAGCTAATTTTTTGCTAGCCACATCATCTAATTGATCTTCAATCAAGAATTCACTTGAACCTAATCTCAATACCAGATCTTTTTGATTAGATAGCGCCCAAGAGTTAGGATTGGATGGTATTGCCAACTCGTGGTCGGCAAGCCATTTCGAGGCTTGTGGCCCCTTTATCCCGTAACGCTCAAAACAGCTAACATCGGTAATACCTAATACTTTTTTCCGGGTTTGCTCAATATCATTGCTTGCAAATTCAACCGCTATTTCCATCTCATTCACTATCGCCCATTTAGCCGTGGTCTTAATATACGCATGCGCCACAGGTGTAGTTTTTAAGGCTGTTTTGCTATCTTTTTTTGCATTTAGGCTTTCATTAAGTGCTTGCATATCAAGCTCCTTTTTGACTTTTAATCTGGTTCTTGAAAAATGGCGTTTCTACAACAGTAGCCGTTACCAGACTGCCGCTATCAGTGCGTATCTGAAATTCTGAACCGACGGCTTTTTTAGCTGGCGTTACAAAAGCGAAACCGATGCAACGGTCTATAAATTTACTGTAGCTAATACTCGTCACGCGTCCTGCGATTTCGTTGCCATCAATCACCAGATTACATTCCATTGGCATGTCGGCATTGAAATTAGATGCAAGTACGAATGGCACCAATTGCTTCCTCAGCGGTCGTTTAGCCAAGATGCTCAAACTTCTTTGCCCGATAAAATAAGGCTTATCCATTTTTATGGCCCATTCAGCGCCAATTTCAAATGGATTAGTCAAACCATCTGTATCGATACCAGGCATGTGGTGCCCCATTTCGAGGCGCAACAACCGTTGAGTATCACTGCCAAAAGGACGCAAGCCATGCTTTTTTCCTGCTTCAATCAGGGCATTCCAAACATGCTGTGATTGTGCCATCGGCACATGCAGCTCATAAGCCATATCAGATACAAATGCCACTCTGATGACTCTAGCCTCCACGCCTGCTACAACGGCTTCTTGAATGTGACTGATAGGGAACGATTCATAAGAAAGGTCAAGGTCTGTGAGTGATGCCAAGATTTCACGAGCAGATGGTCCAGCTATATTCATGGCCCCATACGCACCCGTCACATTGACTAAGGCAATATTGAGCTGCCATTCCTGCTGAGAGCGTTGCATTTCGCGATAGACCGCAGCGGCATTGGATGTGCCGATCGAAAGATAAAATAGATCTGTTGCTAGACGGCTTGCAATACCGTCATCTACTACCACACCAGACTCATCCAGTAATAAGACATACCGGCAGCTTCCAACTTTCTGACTGATATAACTTCCCGTGAAAAAGCGTTCTAGAAATTCTGCTGCATCCGGACCATATATTTCAATTTTGCCAAAAGAGCTAGCATCGATAATGCCCGCGCTTTTACGCACTGCCATCGCCTCTGCTTGAATCGCATCTTCTTTAGAATGATTAGCTGCGGGGTAATAAGCGGCTCTTTTCCATGCGCCAATATCGGTAAACACTGCGCCATGCGCTTGATGCCAATCATGTATAGCAGTCAAACGATGCGGATGGAATCCACGACCGCCCAAATGACCAATAGGGGTCGGATGAAAGAATGGTCTAGAAGTAGTGGTACCAATTTTTTCAACTGGTAGACTACGAATTTTTGCCAGAATCCGAATCGCATTCATATTAGAATGCTTTCCTTGACTTGGCCCCATGCCTACTGTTGTGAAACGCTTCATTAATTCAATATTATCGAAGCCTTCTTTAGCGGCATTCTCAAAATCTTTGATCTGGATATCTTCATCGAAATCTACAAAATTCTTGCCTTTGGCATGCGGCACCATTGGGTAAGCATGACTTGGTGAGGGGCCATTATGTTTTTCAATGGCATATGGAGCAACTGAATGTCCTAGATGGCGCAAGGCATCACTTGCAGCCCGAATGCCATCACGCATCCGCTGATCCAGATCATAAATGCCGTTTACTTTACCTGCAGCAAAAACACCTTCCGGCAAGCGGTTAGGCACGAATTGCTGCACACCATAATCAAATTGCATTCCTGTGCCAGCTTGATACAACAACGCAGCTGCGGGGGCCCAGCCTGCGCTCATGGCAATACCATCACATTCGAGTGTGAATTTATTGGCAGCCAGCGCTATGTTTTCTTTATCGTCATAAGCACAGATGACTGCGCCTCTTACGCTAGATTTATCAGAAGTGGCTAACGCTTCGTAAACACAATGGCCCGGATAGATTTTAATGCCGCGGCGGTATAGCTCTGCAGCATGTAATCCACCGTTAGATCCAGAACGTAAATCGACCACTGCTACTACTTTTGTGCCTGCATCCAGCAAATCGATCGCCACACGGTAGCCATAATCATTAGCCGTCACCACAATCCCGTTATTGAATGGTTTAACGCTGTAGCGGTAGATTAAACGTTGTGCAGCAGAACCTAGCATCACGCCTGGTAAATCGTTGTATCTGAACACGGGTGGCTGTTCAAATGCGCCGCTTGCCACAATTACCGCTTTTGCACGAAACTTAGTGATGCCGCCTGCCTCGACTACTGGAATCAGGTGATCAGGGTAATATCCTGCTGCATAGGCGTCTGTGCGCAATGTGATTTTTGGATGTCTGACGACTTTATTTAATAAATCATCCAGGTATTCAACTGATGCCTTATCGCCAGCACGGTTGTAGCCTAAACTGCCGCCTGCATGACGATTTTCATCAATAATAGTAACTTCGAGACCAGCCTGAGCCGCTTCGTATGCCGCAGTTAAGCCTGTGGGGCCTGCACCAATCACTAATAAATCGCAGTGTGCATGTTGTTTGCGTTTAAGAATACGTGGATAGTTAAAGTTTACGACACCCAATCCCGCGGCCTTGCGAATTATATTTTCCCAAAATGGAAACAAACGGCGCGGCGTATGAAACGCCTTGTAGTAAAAACCCACGGGTAACAAAGGCGAAATCGAATCAATATAACTATTCTTATCTTTTTTAACGCCGCCAATTGTGTTCACCGCGTTAAGCGACATGCCTTCTTTTAATTCAACAATATCACCACGCATATTCGTATCTGTGCCATCAGTCAGCATGACGTTGATATCGTGGTTAGCTAAGCTCAATACACCACGTGGACGATGATACTTAAAGCTGCGGCCTAATACTTTTTGCTCTGCAGCCCATAATGCACTGCTGATGGTATCGCCTTCAAATCCTGTAAATGTCTCACCTTCAAATGTGAAATTGATTTTTTTATCGCGATTTAGCCACTCTCTGGCTTGCTTAGGAATGCGAAAACTCATTTACCTGCCTCCTGAGCTGCTTTTTCTTCATTTAGATTTTTTTGACTTAAAAGATAAGTACTGGAAACTTTGTCTGTCAACGTATTGCGCTCGGCAATAAACCATGTACCGCTTGGTGAGTGATACCACCATTCCTTTTTATCCCCCGGTGCGCCGTGACGGTTATGTACATAAGCCGCCCACTCTGCATCGGTACAGGAGTTTTGTTCAGGTGCTTGCCGATATTCGCCGCCAAAGATAAATTCACTTAGCGGTCTGGTTCCATTCACTGGGCAGGTAAGAAGTTTCATTTCATTGATTCCTATTGCATGTACTTAGTTAATAGCGTTGT
>JACDEP010000063.1:0-4145 GCA_013816325.1 Methylotenera sp. | reverse complement strand
GACTAATGGCCAACTGACGCTGCACCCTTTTCACCGGTCAATTCGTAATCTTCAAAACGGGACAGGCGGAAGGAGTGAATCAAATCTGGCGCGCTATCATTCGCAATCGTTGCCGCCATCGTTTTTCCACTGATTGGCGTCGCTTTAAAGCCCCAAGTACCCCAACCTGCGTCAAGGTAGAATCCCTCAATTGGCGTTTTACCCATAATTGGTGCAAAGTCTGGCGTCATGTCTGCCATACCGCCCCATTGGCGAACGATTTTCACGTTGGATAAGAAGGGGAACATATCGAGCATGTGTGAAGTGAGCCCTTCGACAAAATCTAGCGTAGAGCGGGTCTGATGCACTTCATATGGGTCAAGCGATGATCCCATGACCAACTCCCCGCGTGACGACTGGCTAACATACACATGCAGACTGCCAGATACTAAAATATTATTTAACCAAGGCTTCATAGGCTCAGTCACGCAGGCTTGTAGCGGATGAATCACAATCGGTGTTTCCAGATCCACCATCTCAGTGATACGTGGCGTGAAACCTGCTACCGCTGATAAGACTTGCTTAGTTTCGATATAACCTTTATTGGTTTTAACACCACAGACTTTACCGTTTTTAACATCGATACTTAATACTTCAGTATTCTGGAAAATTTCAGCACCATAACGGTCGGCGCCACGTGCATAACCCCACGCAACACCATCATGACGGGCAATTGAACCTGGTGCATGAAACAGTGCACCTAAAATCGGTGCCTGTCCACTACAGCTCATATCAAGTTCCGGGCACGCTTTAGCGATTTCATCGGGGCCAACTACGACACTATCTACACCTACGTGCTTATTTACTTCAGCGCGCCAGCGCATGGTACGCATGGCAGATTCAGTATGAGCCAATGTGAAATGACCACGAGTCGAATAGAATAGATTGAGGTCTAATTCTTCAGAAAGACCTTCATAAATCTTGACGCTGGCATCATAAAAGTTAACGCCTTCTGGCGTTAAATAATTCGAGCGTACAATTGCAGTATTGCGGCCGGTATTGCCGCCGCCGATATAACCTTTTTCCAGCACGGCGACATTGGTAATACCATGATCTTTAGCCAAGTAATATGCAGCAGCAAGCCCATGACCGCCACCACCGATGATAACTACGTCATATGACTTTTTAGGTGTTTCTAATGACTTAAAAAAGCGTGGCGCTGGATGTTCTTTTTTAAGTGCGTATTTAAGTAATCTTAATGGCATTTCTTAACCCCATTTATACTAATTTCTATCGGCCACTTCATTTAATTAATCGCTTTCTGTAGAAAACTCATTAATTAAAATTAATAAACTTTTTTAATGTGTATGAAACATGTTACGGTATTTAGCCATAGGCACTAATTGGTGTCAACACTTTAATGAAACTTTTATTATCTTTATGAAACTTGTGTTAAAGTAATATCAATTTAACTATACTAATTAATCACTTAGCTTGGTTGGAAACAAAGTATTACTACTAAATAGTTACTTAATACTATAAATTTTTTTGAGTTTGGATGTATGAAAGATATCTATCATTTCAAACAGGGAAATACCCCTCTGGTGATTTCTATACCACATGCTGGAACAGCTGTGCCGAAAGAAATTGCTTGTAACATGACCGCGCAAGCATTGCAGCTGCCCGATGTAGACTGGCATTTACCGATGCTCTACGACATAGCGCAAGCAAATGGCGCTTCAATTATTTCAGCAAAATATGCACGTTACGTGATTGATCTTAATCGACAACCTGAAGACACTTCCCTATATCCAGGGCAAGATACCACTGGACTTTGTCCCATTGATACTTTTAGTAAAGAGCCGATTTATCTGCAAGGTAAAAAACCAGATCAGCGGGAGATACAAGCCCGTATTGCACAATTTTGGCGGCCTTATCACAATAAACTCAAATCAGAACTTAGTAAAATTCGTGAGCACCACGGTATTGCATTGTTATGGGATGCACATTCGATTGCCTCACATGTACCGCGCTTTTTTAATGGAAAATTACCTGATTTGAATTTTGGAACTGCAGACATACATTCTTGCGATGCTTCATTACAGCAAACAATCGCTGATACGATACAAAAATCTGATCATGCAAAGGAATATAGCCATGTTTTCAATGGCCGCTTCAAAGGGGGGTATATTACGCGGCATTACGGAATGCCGACTATCAACATTCATGCCATTCAATTAGAGTTGAGCCAATGCATTTACATGCAAGAACAAGCACCCTATCAATATAACCCTGCACTTGCTCACAATGTTAAGCTTTTACTCATTGAGTTATTGGAATCTTGCATCTCCTGGGCGAATCAAAATAAAAAATCTAAGAGTTAAGCAAAATTAATACTTAACGTTAAGCGTAAACACCTATGGATGCGACAAATAAAAGAGGTGAAAGCGAATGCCCGATCATCAGGTAAGTCATTAAGCAGTATGCCGATTAACTCACCTAAACATACGCTACCGCTCCACGTGGTTCACTCTGACTAGGCTCAGGATGAAACTTTCTAGCCAGTGCTTTAACCTTTTCAATTTAATATTCACATAAAATTCTACTTTTTTTACTACTCGCACTTACGTGGTACATATAAATTTACGTTGCGATTAGTTAGAACACTATAGTTTTCCATCTAATCCCATTTGATAGTATTTATGCGTGATTTTATCTTGATTATCAAGCAGCCAGTCTATATCCGGTTTATTGGTCATCGCTTTATGAATCGCAAGTGCCGTGGCTTTACGATGAATTTCAAATAACACTTTGTGATCTAGTTTCTCATCCTTAGTCACCATCGGATTAAGCCATACTGAAACAATAATGCCTAAGTCATTTGCACGTTCTTTTGGGATATCTCCTGCACGTACCGCATCCAACACGCCGTTAGCGATGGCTGCTTGCACTGTACCCATTAATATATTTGTATATTTACTATCTTTAACAGTTACCTTACTTACCATTAAAGTTACTGGTCTTACCTGCACGTCAGTATTCAATAAAGCAAAAACCCGTGTATGCCCTGCCACTTGGTCACCTGTAAGGGTAGCGATTGCCGTACCCACTGGACCATCTAATTCACCGATAATTACCTCAGGCTCAGCCGCCGTACCCGGAGGGCCACCAGCAACCAAAGCTTCACCTGTACGCATTACTATTCGTTCACTCAAAATATTCCCCTATCCGTTCGTTAATCAATTTTTTATAAACAAATACACATTGAATACAATCAATTTCAACCTAAATCAAGTTAATGCAAAACACTTCCTAAAGCCAACTTTTTTAGTTTACATTAACTATTATTACTACAGTTAAACTTTTAATAATATTATTATCTTATTTTGAAATATATTTCCATACGTCTATATAAAAACCACAAATTACTACGTTAATTTTTTCAACATTAGTTACTAAAAGGAATTTTTTACAAGTAACGTCCACTCTCTTGTAATATTCGCTATGTAAAAATTTATGTACGATACTAATAGGTAAGAATATGGCGCTAATGAAAGACACTGAAAGTACGCAGAATGATATTCCTGATAAATCCTTGGGACGGCATTTAGGCACCACGATACGCCAGCTACGCTTACAACATGGCTTAACCATCGCCGAAGTTTCCGCGCGTGCTAACATCAGTCGGGGCATGTTGAGCAAAATTGAAAATAGCGTCGCAGCTACTAGTTTAGAAACCTTGGAACAATTAGCAAATGCACTAGGCGTAACTTTAGCTAAGTTATTCCAGAACTATAACTTACCCAGAGGCGCCGCCCAGTTAGTAAAAAGTGGTGAAGGGATGGAAGTGGTACGCAGGGGTACGCGCGTCGGTCATACTTATCAGCTACTTGCCTACGATCAGGGTCCACATAAAACATTCGAACCATTTTTAATCTCTTTAGAAGATGCTGGCGAGGAATTTCCTTCATTTGAGCATCCTGGCACTGAGTTTATTCACATGCTTGAGGGCAAGCTAGAATATCGTGTAGGTGAAGATACCTTTGTACTTAATCCTGGCGATTCACTGACTTTTCGTGGAGAGATTCCGCATGGACCTGAAACATTGATGCAAACACCCATCAAGTTTCTCGCCATCATTCATTATGACTCACCTAACCACGAAC
>JACDEP010000062.1:4743-11984 GCA_013816325.1 Methylotenera sp. | reverse complement strand
GCATACCTTCCAGCCATTTATCGCTGCAATGAAGGCCGCCGGAAAAGGCCAATTAGTGGGCATCGGCAGTGTGGCTGGCATACGTGGTTTGCCCGGCGCGGGGGCTTATAGCGCTAGCAAAGCGGCTGCCATTAGCTACCTGGAAAGCCTGCGGGTAGAAATGGCACCACTCAACATCGCTGTTACGACCATTGCACCGGGGTATATCCGCACACCCATGACTGATGTGAATCAATACAAGATGCCTTTTTTAATGAATACCGATATCGCTGCTGCTAAATTTATTGACGCCATTGAGCGTAAGCGGCGTTTTGTGGTGATTCCCTGGCAGATGGGCATCGTTGCTAAATGCATGAAATTCATTCCGCCCGTATTATGGGATTGGGCGATGAAAAAAGCCCCGCACAAGCCTAGATTTGACTGGGATTGGCTATAGATTTTATCGCTAAGCTAAACACCCATGCCGTTTATTGAACATATAAAAGACTGCACGATTCTATTTATCCCCTTTTACCGCGAACATTCGCTACGATTGTTCTTTCTAAGCCATAGTTTTATGAAGGATTTTAATGATTTACGCCTCTTAAAAACTTAAGTCGGCCTTGCTTGGAACATAACCCGCCACGTCTAGCCGTTATTCCAGCGTTATAACATTAATAAATGGTCGGCAGTCATTGGGAATATCAATGAGGAACGTCGTACCTTTGATCGCGGTACTTTCGGCTCCAATGCTACCGCCATGGCTTTCTGCCACGCTTCGCACGTAAGAAAGGCCTATGCCCCATCCACTTGAAAAACCTTCTTGTTCGGTTTTAGCCCTATAAAATACTTTATAGACGTTTTCAAGTTGATCGGGCGGAATGGGATCGCCAAGATTATGAACAGAAATGAAAATCCGTCCATTGAAAGTCGTGAATTTAATGGTGATTATTCCATTCGAATCTCCGTATTTAACCGCATTATTAATCAGGTTTTCGACTGCACGTTTTATCGGCTCTTCGCCCCACCATCCAAATACTGATTCACCTTCGACTTCAAATCTTTTTCCATAGGTAAATATAGCTTCATCAACAATTTCTTGAAGCAGCACAGCCATATCGAAACGTGTTGGACTAAACTGGAGACGCTCACCTTTATGAAAAATGAGGGAATTCAGAAGTTCTTGAATCATGCTATCAGCGCGTACTAATTGGGTTTTAGCCCTCTCAGCGAGTGTATGGATTTTTTCAATGTCATCCACTCTAGTAATGATTTCTGTAGCGAGAAAGGCTGTAGACAAAGGACCGCGTAAATCATGAATCAATGCATTAACGAATTTCTCACGAAAGGCGGCCTGAACTAATGTGAACGATGAAACAGACTCTTTTATTGTTCCGTCGATGACATTAGTGAGGATATTGATCTGATGTTCATTCAAAACAATATCGTTAGATTGGAAAACTATGAGCACGTTTTTGCGGAAAAGTTGGTATTCGCTGATCAGGCTTCCCAAATCATAATCCGTTAATCTAGCTCTCTCATTCCCGTGTTCAGAGGCATACGTAGCAGACAGCGATCCCGTTACAGAAGAAGCATCATTGGAGGTTAAAACGTCTATTAAATGGTCATATAAAGCAGGAAGGGTATTCGTAAGTATGGGGGTGGATAGTTCTGAAGCGTTGTGTATAGAACTCCTGACATCAGCTTCCCATAAGGTAAAGAGTTCTTCTCGAAAGCTTTTTAAAAGCTCTGCAGATTGGCTTAGCTTTGAACGATTTGAATCAGTCATGTGTTACTCGATATATTCAAAAAAACAATCATATGGGTATAAAGTTTATCAATCAATCATTGGTAGACGGTTGGCAAAATAGTTCATTTTAAAGAGTCGCTTTGGTGGCGACCTCAACCGGACATTTAATAATTTCAATCCCTATTTAATTATATATAGCCATTTATATATTACTAGAGCATCAACATCCATTCAAGGGATGTAATGCTTTTGGTAACCGGCCTACAGTTTCGAAAGGCTTCTGATTAACTCACAATTTCAACCTAACGGTAATCGCTTGATATTTAATCTCCTAGGCTTTGCGCCTTTGTCGCCGAACTTGCCGCATTCATTGCGGCTTAGTTTCGGCGGGCATGCCCTGTACGGGTACGGAAGGCTTTTTAATTCTACTGAGTGAAAATGAGTGGCTAACGTGTAATAGGTTTATACCGGATACGTTTTGGCTTCGCGCCTTCCTCACCTAAACGCTTCCGTTTATCCGCCTCATATTCCTGATAATTACCATTAAAAAACGTCCATTGCGATTCACCTTCCGCCGCCAGGATATGTGTTGCGATACGATCTAGGAACCAGCGATCATGTGAAATCACCAGCACGCATCCGGCAAATTCCAGCAGCGCATCTTCCAGCGCACGTAAGGTTTCCACATCCAAATCGTTTGAAGGTTCATCGAGTAACAACACATTGCCACCTGAAATCAGCGTTTTCGCCAAATGCAGGCGTCCGCGTTCGCCACCGGAAAGCTGGCCAACGATCTTCTGCTGATCGCCACCTTTGAAATTGAAGCGACCAATATACGCACGGCTTGGCGTTTCATAACGTCCTACCGTCAAGATATCTGAACCGCCAGAAATTTCATCGAACACGGTTTTAGCGTCACTCAATGAATCACGGCTTTGGTCTACATACGCCAGTTTTACAGTTTGGCCGATATTCACTTCGCCACTATCCGGCTGCTCTTTACCGGTAATCATTTTGAACAATGTAGATTTACCAGCGCCGTTCGGGCCGATAATGCCTACAATCGCGCCAGCAGGTACGCTAAAGCTCAAGTTATCGATCAGCAACCTGTCTTTGAAAGCTTTAGTGACGTTTTTGAATTCAATCACCTGATCCCCCAAACGCTCACCGGCAGGAATAAAGATTTCCTGTGTTTCATTACGTTTTTGGTATTCAGCACTGGCTAACTCTTCATAACGGGCGATACGTGATTTACTCTTGGCTTGCCGTGCTTTAGGATTCTGGCGCACCCATTCCAGTTCGGTATTCAGCGCTTTACGGCGTGCAGATTCCTGCGACTCTTCCTGTTTCAAGCGCTCCTGTTTCTGATCTAGCCAGCTTGAATAATTGCCTTTCCAAGGGATGCCATGTCCACGATCCAGCTCCAAAATCCATTCCGCAGCGTTATCCAAGAAGTATCGGTCGTGGGTTACGGCGACCACGGTACCTGGAAACCGCACCAGGAACTGTTCTAACCATTCCACAGATTCTGCATCAAGATGGTTGGTTGGTTCGTCCAATAGCAACATATCTGGCTTGGAAAGTAGCAATTTGCATAAGGCCACCCGGCGTTTTTCACCGCCGGATAATGGGCCAATCTTGGCATCCCAGGGTGGCAAACGCAGCGCATCAGCGGCTATCTCTAACTGCGTAGTTAAATCAGAACCGCTCGCGGCAATAATGTTTTCCCACTTGGCTTGTTCTTCGGCTAATTTATCGAAGTCAGCATCAGGTTCTGCATAGGCGGCATATACCGCTTCCAACTTGGCCTGTGCCTGCATCACTTCCCCCATGCCAGATTCAACTTCCTGGCGCACGGTTTTATCCGGGTCTAACTGTGGCTCCTGTGGCAAATAGCCAATCGTCATGTTCGGCTGATGCTGTACTTCACCTTCAAATTCTCTATCCACATTCGCCATGATGCGCAGCACCGTGGATTTACCGGAGCCATTCAAGCCCAACAGGCCGATTTTTGCGCCCGGGAAAAAGGACAGCGAAATATCTTTAATGATTTGCCGTTTTGGCGGCACGATTTTGCTCACGCGGAGCATGGACATTACATATTGAGCCATGATTTGCTTTATAAATACTAAAGGTGCAAGCTTACTGGAAACTCTATGGTTTTGGTATGCACCTTATTGATTAAAAACTTAAAAAAGGAGATGTATCGCTACATCTCCTTTTGTCCTTTACGGTAATATTTAATACCATATTGCCGCTAAATTTAGCCGATTCTTCTGAGCAATTGTAGTTCACTCGAGCCGGATTCGATGTGTATTTTCCTTGACTTAAATGCTTCAGGCACTTCAAGCACTAATTGAATATTTAGTAATCCGTTTTACAGTTTTGCTGTCGTGACTTTTACATTTCTGCCAGTTGGAACTTATGTTCAAACTTCCTTGCGGCAATACCTAGGTGCAGGTAAGACGCTTCCGGGCCATCGTCTTCTCTACAAGCATTTACCTCATAATAAAATGGAGTAGGTTTTATTTTTCAAGACTTTTTCTTCATCATTCGCGTATATTGTGTTCTCAATAATTAATACGTATTTCAACATGGCACTTAAATCCACCATCTATAAAGTAGATCTTAATATTGCCGATATGGATCGACAGTATTACGCCAATCACAGCCTGACAATGGCCAAGCATCCTTCCGAAACTGATGAACGCATGATGGTGCGGCTCATTGCTTTTACACTATATGCAAATGAATTCCTGACATTCGGCAAAGGCTTGAGCGATGTTGAAGAGCCAGATCTATGGCAAAAAGACCTGACTGGCGCCATTCAGTTGTGGATGGATGTTGGGTTGCCTACTGAAAAAGAAATCCGTAAAGCCTGCGGCCGCGCAAAGCAAGTGGTGGTTATGCTTTATGGCGGCAGAATAGCGGATATGTGGTGGGACCAAAATAGTAAAGCCTTATTAAAGAATAACAACCTTACCGTCATCAATTTGCCCGATACGCAGGAATTATCGAGCATGGCCTCTCGCGCCATCAATCTGAGCTGTACCATTCAAGATGGCCAGATATTGGTTAGCCATGAGACTGGTAGTTTTGACATTACGCCTTTGATACTCAAAGCTTAATTTTTCACTTGTTATTGCAGAGCTTGATTCAAATGGATGTAAAAGTCTGCAAAAATTGTGGCTTTTAGCATAGCCCAAACATATTAAATTTTAATAATTACAATGTAAGTCATTGATTTATTTATATTAATAATAGCTTGTATATAGTAATGGCATAGCTTTTGCCTAATAGCTTATTCATTAGGTAACAGGTCGAACATATATGCTGTCTCGCATCACTTTCAAATCTTCTTATTATTTGCTGGGTTTGATTCTATTTGTTATCGCATTGCGCGTCATATTGATGACCACTTTGCCGCTAATGGATACGACCGAGGCGCGCTATGGCGAACTTGCCCGCGTCACGGCTACTGGTAATTTCTGGCTTATGCCGCATATGTCAGCCAATCAGCCTTTCTTTGCCAAGCCGCCTTTATCCACATGGTTCGCTTCCGCAAGTTGGTTAGGGTTGGGGCATAATGAATTTGCCCTACGCCTGCCTTCACTTATTTTGACACTGCTATCTTGTGTAGCGCTGTTATATGGCGCGCAAAGTTTTAATCTCACCCGACGTCAATGGTTGTTCGCCAGTTTTGTGATCCTCACAGCCCCTATCGGTTTTATCAGCGCTGGGGCCGTCATGACAGATGCTACACAGCTCGTCGTTGTGACATGGGCTATGGTATTTTTGTGGCGCCTACAAAATGCTGACGAAGCAAAAAAGATTGATCAATATGGTTTATGGATAGCGCTAGGGATAGGGGCGATTGCAAAAGGGCTGGCCACCTGGGCATTAATTGGTTTGCCGGTATTGTTGTTCTGGGCATGTTCATCGAAGGAAATCATTTATCAACACCTCAAAAGAACATGGTTTTGGCCTGGCATTCTGGTGTTCATAGGCATTGTGTTAGCTTGGTATGTACCGGCAGAAATCTACTATCCTGGCTTTTTAAAGTATTTCATCGTTGGTGAGCATTTCCAACGCTTTTTAGAACCAGGCTGGAAAGGCGATATGTACGGCGTGGCGCATCGTGAAGCCATAGGGATGATCTGGCTTTATTGGATAGTCTCAATCGCTATATGGTTGCCTATATTTATCAGCGGTTTAATTAAAGATAAACCCTTAATAAATTCCAAACTGAATAGCGAAAGTAAATGGCTATGGGCATGGACCTTGGCTCCGCTGCTGTTCTTCACGTTTTCACGCAATATCATTTGGACGTATACACTCACAGCATTGCCTGCATTTGCATTGTTAATCGCTAAGGCATGGCCAACCTTAAGTCAACGTTTTCAAAAAGGCATGCTAATTCTGATTGCAATTTGGTTGGTGCTGACTACTGTGGCGACGCTGGTATGGATTCCCAATGAAGCAGATACACGCTCTGCACGTAAACTAATCAAAGAAGCACATCAGAAACATCCCAACCTACCGCTTTATTCGTATGGTTCGCATGAATTCTCGGTAAGTTACTACACAAACGGTCAAATCCATGTGGTAGAAAATCAAGCAGCGCTCGCCAAACTGCTATTACTGCCTGACATTTTGCTAATTACAAGCACTAAATTAGCTAAACAAACCGAGCTAAAAGGTCAAGCTCATATCATTGATATTAATGCTTTCCACGCTTTATTGATTACAAAACATTAGGGACATGAAATGAAAAAATTACCATTTATTTCGATTGTGATTCCAGCATATAACGAGGCGGCATCTATCAGGCAGACCGTAACCGAAATCCTTCAAACTCTAAATGCATACTGTAAGCTTGAGATTTTATTGATAGACGACGGGAGTACTGATCAAACCAATTTCGTGGCTTATCAGATGACCCAAGAGTTGGATAACTTAAGTTATATCCGTCTGACGCGCAATTTTGGTAAAGAAGCCGCGCTCAGTGCCGGGTTGCAACACGCCAAGGGGGATGCCGTGATTATGTTGGATGCTGATGGTCAGCATCCACCAGAAATACTGCAGACTTTTATTAGGTTATGGCAAGATGGGTATGAGGTGGTATACGGCGAACAAGTCCAGCGCAATGAACATGGCTTCATTCAATTGGCCAAAAAACTATATTATCGCCTGATGCAGCGCTTTTCATCCATAAACATTCCATCGAATGCTGGCGACTTCCGCCTACTAGATAGAAAAACGGTAAATAGCCTGAACCTGCTGACCGAAAGTAATCGTTATATGAAAGGGCTGTATGCATGGGTAGGCTATCGGTCTATCTCTGTGCCGTACGTTGCCCGCAATAGACATACGGGGCATAGCAGATTTAGTTTCTTTAAGCTCATTACTTTAGGCTTGGCAGGCTTAACCGGTTTTTCAGTATTGCCGTTACGATTGGTATCTTTTCTGGGCCTATTGATTTCTGCAATTGCTTTTTTCTCTGGTATCGAAA
>JACDEP010000062.1:0-4733 GCA_013816325.1 Methylotenera sp. | reverse complement strand
CGAAATACTCGTAGATCACCTGATTGAACATAATCCGGTACCCGGCTGGCCTACATTAGCAGTCGGTATGATGTTCTTTGCAGGTATCGAACTGCTGGCTTTAGGGGTCATTGGTGAGTATGTGGGCAATATTTTTGAAGAAGTGAAAAGAAGACCGCTCTACCTAATCGCTGAAAATGTAAGTAAAATTTCTCATCCTGCTCAAGTTAAGTAATACATTAGATGCCATTAAAAAAAGAACTCATTATATTTTTCTTAGTAGGTCTCGCTGCTTTACTGGTTCACTTGATTGTAGTCTGGTTATTAGTGCAGCTAGGTCACTTGCACCCTTTAGAAGCCAATATCATTGGCTTTTTAGTTGCAGTGAATGTCAGTTATTTCGGCCATTCAATTTTCACATTTAAACAACGTCGCACCCTATCAATCCGCGCTTTTTTAAAATTTTTCAGTATCGCGTCTGTCACTTTCATTACAAACCAAATTGTTTATTATTTCGGGCTGAAATGGTTCGGGGTGACGTTATATTTACCCATTTTGACTGTGGTATTGGTATCAGTTGGAGCGCTAACATACCTTCTATCCAAACTATGGGTATTTGCGGCCCATGAGCATGCAAGCAATTAAAAAAATCATCATCAATGCTGATGATTTTGCACAAAGTGCGGCCATTGAGGCTGCGATTATTGATCTGGCTGAACGCAGTATCATTCATAGTACAAGTGCCCTAGTGCTTTCGCCGCGGTGGAGGCTTTCAGCAAGCAAGCTAGCCAACTTACCTATCCAAGCTGGCCTGCATTTAGATTTAACTTCACACTTTACCCATGAGTTTGGCTATTACCATCAACTGCCGCGATTGATTGCCTCCGCTTATACAAATAGGCTTGATAGCAAACGTCTAGAAAGTATCATCGAACTTCAGTTTGATAGGTTTACCGATAATTTCGGACGTAACCCTGATTTCATAGACGGCCATCAGCATGTACATCAACTGCCTGTAGTGCGGGACGCTCTATTTTCAGTTATCGATAAAAAGAATTGGGGCATGCAAGCAGAAAACTGGCTACGTATTTGCCAAACCCAATATCGACGAGGCTTAAAGGCACAATTGATTTCCGCATTGGGTGCATCCGAAACTCAAAAATTGGCAAATAAGAACGGCATTCTTACCAATTCCGATTTTGCCGGCGTCTACAATTTCGATTCGCACACCAATTTAAATATCTTATGGGAAAGATGGCTAGCCAATTTACAAGGTAACTTTCCGGTCATCATGTGCCATGTGGCAAAAAAGCTGCAATCCACTCTTGCAGATAGCTCGGATTCGATCTATCAATCTAGGTTTAAAGAATATGCCTGGCTTAGCAGTCCTGAATTTAAAGCCTTGCTGGAATCTAAAGGCTATCTAAGTTAATATCACTTCAAGATTCAGGATATATTGGCTAAATGCAAAATTTGTATCCTAGCGCACATAAGAACTACCAATATTTGGTTATAACTAAGCGTTGTAGTGTTTGTTCTGCAGGACGCCTATTACATTTTGTTAAAGTCCTAATAAATTAAGTTGAAGTCAGGCCAAGCTGGGAAACGGTTATGAGTATGAAAAAAATAGCACTAAAACCAATTAATCTATCGGCAAAAAAACTGACATCTATTCATTATGCGATGTTGTTTGGCTTGATATCATTTTGTATACACTCGGGTGTTGCACATGCGGCGGACTCTAGTGCAACGTCTTCAATACCTACAGCCGCGAAAATTGAATTAGTTGCCGATGAATCCAAAAACCAAAAAGAATTTAAACAACAAGAAAAATCTAAAAATCAAGAAGAGCTGATACAAACATCCCCGATAGATGCTTCTGCTGAAGAATATCCTAATAAAAGTTATTTGATTCCCGCAGCAGATATCGTAGGCTTTGATTTCCTGCTGAACCAATTCAACCGCCGTTATAGCGGCGTATCGGATTACGATTCGAACTTCTCCACGATTAAACATAACCTTCGCAGTAGTTGGGATACTGACCGCGATGCCTTCAAAATCAATCAGCTAGGTCATCCTTACCAAGGCTCGATGTATCACGGATTTGCAAGATCTGCCGGGCTTACTTATTGGGAATCTTTAGGTTATACGATTGCTGGGAGTGCGTTTTGGGAAATTGCCGGTGAAAAAGTGCCGCCTTCTAAAAATGACATGATATCCACAGGAATAGGTGGCACGTTTCTTGGTGAAGCCTTATTCCGTATGGCCAACATCGTGCTGGAAAAAGGCGGTAGTCATCCGGATATCTGGCATGAGCTAGGCGCCGCTGCAATTTCGCCATCAACTGGGTTTAACCGTTATGCGTATGACGACAGATTCGATAAGATCTTTAACAGGAACGACGCAGCCTATTACAGCCGCATGCAAGTGGGTATTGCCAATACTGTGCATGCCAATAAAGGCACTTCAGACGAAATAAAAAACAACGATTTGCAATTAGATTTTGCCATGGATTATGGCTTGCCAGGCCAGCCCGGTTATTCCTATACACGGCCCTTTGATTACTTTGTGTTTCAGGGTGCGGCTTCCAGCGCTAACATCTTCGAGAACGTATTGGTTCGCGGTCTACTATTCGGTACCGATTATCAAGTAGGTGATAATTATCGCGGTCTTTGGGGTATATACGGTAGCTATGATTATATTTCGCCGCAAACCTTCCGCGTATCCAGTACCGCTTTATCTTTAGGCACTACTGGCCAGTTATGGGTGAGTGAGTCAGTCGCGCTACAAGGTTCTCTAATGGGTGGCCTAGGTTATGCCGCTGTAGGAACCTTGAATGGCAAGAACGAGCAGGATTATCGTTACGGTGTGGCACCGCAAGCCTTGATCGCCCTGCGATTAATCATGGGCAATCACGCTTCTATTGATTTTACAGGCAGAGAATACTTTGTAAGTGACGTGGATGAGCCCAATAGGGGCGGCCATGACAACATTCTGCGTTCCGATGTGGCTTTTACTTACCGCATCCACAAGAAACATGCGGTTTCACTCAAATACCAATGGAACCAGCGAGATGCCACGTACCCTGATTTAGGCAATAGACAACAAAACACTGCAACCGTAGGGATTTTTTATACTTTCCTCGGTCACGATGGCTTTGGCGCAACAGAATGGCGATAAGATTGAGTACGTCGCATTAAGCGCCGGCTTTGCTAGCATTAGCCTGCATCTCTTCCATACTTACGTCGCGTATATGTGTGGCAATAGCCCATTGATGGCCGAACGGATCAACCACAACTCCGTAACGGTCGCCCCAGAACATATCAGCCAAAGGCATTTTTACGGTAGCGCCTGCATTCACGGCCTGGGTATACGCTTTTTCTGCGTCTTCAACATACAAATGCAAAGTAACCGGTGTGCCTTTCAAACTGTTTGGTCCTAGGGCCCCCCAAGCAGGACACTCATTTGCCATCATGATTTTGGAATCACCTATCTGCAGGCAGGCATGTATGAGCATGCCAGCATGATCATTGAAGCGGAACAGCTCTACAGCATTAAACGCTTTTTTATAGAATTCAATCGCCTCTGCCGCACCCGCACAAACAATGTGCGGAGTTAAAGTGTGCATACCTTCTGGAATAGGTTTGACTGCCATGATACAAATCTCCGACTTAAGGATGAAAGAAAAGTCTAGCTCTAAGTCAAAGTTCGACTGTGGCAATTTGGGGAGAGTTCAAAGGAGAGTGAAAAAGTAGATTGGGAGAATTTTCTGGACGTTATATTGAGCACCTTAAAAACAAAGGATTAAAATGGGATAAATTTATTGCCCTTACATTTCCCAATCACAATTTCATCATTAATCTTTTTAAAGCTTTTGATATAAGGCAGCAATTTTTGGTCATTGATCAAGCTGTTAAGTTTGTCTGAAGTGGCTATAGCGGTACCTTCTATTAGGGTCGCATTATCCCAATCAGGGAAAATGTCACTGAAATATTTTAAGTCCACAATATGATTGTTCATCATTACGCAAATCGCAAAACAATCCTGTTCAGCTTTAGTGGCCAGCTCCGTGGAGATTATAAATGTGTTCAATGACTCAGCCGGAGGAGAGTAATTGTTCTGGAAGTAACGACCAAGGTGGTCACTACAATAATCTTTGCTTAAGTCTAGTAAATCACTAAATTGTATTGATTTGTTTAAATGCATATCTGCAACTTGTAGCATGCTCTTTGTTTCCTTCAATTGGTAATATCGAACGGGAAATAAATGCCAAATTCCGTATGATATATATTGAACGCCCAGGCTTACACGAAGCTGACATAGTATGAATATTTATATTGAATGATCTATAGATGCGATTAAATTTAACACCGGCATGCAACAACACTCAATTAAGTTTTCTAATATCCATAATTATTGTAGAATGCGCACCCTGTTAGTGAGACAGGGTGCTTAGCTCAGTTGGTAGAGCGTCGCCCTTACAAGGCGAATGTCAGCGGTTCGACCCCGTTAGCACCCACCAGAATTAACAATCAGCATCACCTGTTAGGAGTGGTAGTTCAGTTGGTTAGAATACCGGCCTGTCACGCCGGGGGTCGCGGGTTCGAGTCCCGTCCACTCCGCCAAATAAAAAAGGGTTAGCCTAATCGCTAGCCCTTTATTTTAAATTTTTTGGTATCTGACAATCAGTCCGACTTGAATTTTTCCGACTACCGTAAACTTTACGTTGTACTCTTATTCTACCGTCACAGATT
>JACDEP010000061.1 GCA_013816325.1 Methylotenera sp. | reverse complement strand
GGTTGGGGGCGGCAGCATATTCCCCTGCTAAGTACGGTATTCTGAGTGAATTGGTGAGCGAGAAACATTTGGTGAAAGCCAATGGCATGATGGAAGGTTCAACGATTGTGGCTATTCTCTTAGGCGCAGTATTAGGTGGTAAGCTTGCGGATAGCTCGGTTTCAATAGCGTTAATGTCAGTATGTGGCTGCTATTTAACCGCGGCTTTTGCCAATACATTGATACCTAGATTACCAGCAGTAAAGTTAAACCAAGCGTTTGCCCTTTATCCCCTCGTACAGAATTTCTTCCATGCGTTAAAAACTTTGTTCAACAATCGAGACGCTAGACTTTCATTGCTTGGTACCAGCGTATTCTGGGGCGCTGGCTCTACTTTACGTTTATTATTAGTGGCATGGGTACCCGTGGCTTTAGGTATTACTGATTTAAGCATGCCAGCCAATATGAGCGGGGCCGTGGCTATTGGTATTGCCGTAGGTGCCACTTTGGCAGCCACGACTATCAGCTTAAAGAATGTAAATCGTGTACTTCCGGTGGGTATGTCTATCGGTATACTTATTATGCTATTCGCTCACAGCTCCAATTTATACCTGTCTATAGGATTGCTTATATTAATAGGCGCTACCGGTGGCTATTATGTAGTTCCGCTCAATGCGCTATTGCAAGAACGCGGGCATGAAACAGTGGGTGCTGGCAATGCGGTGGCAGTACAAAACTTCGTAGAAAACTGCACCATGCTAACGCTGGTAGGCTTATATATCCTCATGGAACGAAGTGGCATGGCTGTTGTTCAATCGGCCACTATATTCGGTTCGGTTATTTTTATAAGTATTAGTGCCATTGCCTGGTTCAGGCGCGCTAAATAAACTTCTCACATAATGACATCTAATGATTTCCATGAGCTTGTTTTAATGGCTAGGACCGTGGTGTTAGTTTCACATAGCCGTATGATATGTTCACGTAATGCAAATGCTAACTAGCAAAAGCGGTACGAATTAATCAAAAAAAGGAGAACTACTATGTGGACAAAACCAGCTGCTATTGAAATGCGTTTCGGTTTCGAAGTTACAATGTACGTAATGAACAAGTAATTTGTTCCATCGTATGCAAAAAGGATGCTTATTGCATCCTTTTTTATTGCCTAAATTATATCTAACCTTTTATATTATGGTTTAATAACAAAGTCTTTAGGTAACAATACCCAAATCTTTCCAAGCTGTTTCATGGCACCAGCCTTTGCACCAGCTTCATTGCCAGCACCCCAAAAAAAGTCTGCCCTAACACCCCCTTTAATTGCCCCGCCAGTATCTTGTGCCATCATCAGGCGTTTTAATGGTTTGGTGCTATTCGGCTCTGTTGTAGAAAGAAATACTGGAGCACCTAGGGGAACGAATTTAGGGTCAATCGCAACTACGCGTTCACCGAGTATAGGCACACCAAGCGCGCCTAATGGGCCCGGGAGTCCTGTAGGCAATTCCCGGAAAAATACATAACTAGGATTACTATTGAGCAGTTCTCGTAATTTATCCAAGTTATTACGCGCCCAATTCTTAATGCCCTGCATCGAGGCTTTATCCAACGTCAATTCGCCGCGCTCAACTAATAACCTGCCAATAGAGCTATAAGTATGTCCATTCTGGTCTGCATAACCGACATGCACTTGATTGCCATCATCCAGCTGCACTAGACCAGAACCTTGTATCTGCAAGAAGAACGCGTCAATGACATCGTCAATGTAAAGCAATTCTCGGCCTTTGAGTGGGGAAGCCTCTGTTTCGATTTCTGCGCGGTTGTAATATGGCACTAACTTATTGCCTACTAACCGGCCACGTACACGTTTGTACCTGAGCTCCGGATAAATGCTGTCTAGCTCTACCGTGATTAAATCATTGGGCGTTGCATAAAGTGGATAAGGATATCTGGAAGATTTGGTGCGACTGCCATTTAGCAATGGTTCGTAATAGCCCGTGATTGTACCTGTATCAGAACCATCAAAATTAGTGGTTTTATATACCGAAAAATACTGTTTGAAATATGCTGAGACCATATCACCACTTGGTTTCCCAGCAGTTTGGCTATTCAGTTGCATAGCAGCCGTACAAGCTTTTTGCCACACGGGTTTATTATTCAAGGTACTACAACTTTGCATCCAGGCTGGCCAAGCAGCGCTCAAGTCATCTTGGTTATATCCATCGATGTCTTCCCATTTGGCAGCTTTTAATAAACCATAGTCAGCCACTTTCGGCTCGACTTTAACTTCGCTAGGCTTGCTGTCAGATGGTTTACCGTCTACTGATTTAATGTCAGGAATTTGTACAGGAAGCGAGCTTGATAGAGGAGTGGGACATGCACAAGCAGCAGAGGGAGCAGGGTTTACTGATGCAGGTTTTACATTTTTCTTGGCACAGGCAGCCAAGTTAAGCAGAACTGTTACTAAAAGAAGCGCCATTATTTTTCTCATTAGTATCGATTCTTAGGTAAACTTTTAAAAGTAGGTAAATGCTTTTGTATCAGCGCAATAATCTTAGTGCAATATCAACTTAGTGTAGCGTTCTAATGCAGCACTCTGGGCATCGCCAACGCAAATGGGTGAATAATTGCATCAAAACGTGTGCCGTCTTCGGCCACCATCTGATAAGTACCGTGCATCTCACCCAATGGCGTATTAATCACTGTTCCACTCGTGTATTCAAATTGCTCAGTCGGATTAAGCAATGGTTGTTCACCCACCACACCCAGTCCTTTTACATCCTTCTGCTCGCCATCTGCCTCGATAATGACCCAATGACGGCTGATTAACTGTGCGGCAATATTGCCAGTGTTGGTGATTTTAACGAAATAAGCAAATGCGTAACGATTTTTCTCAACATCGGATTGCTCAGAGATAAAAACGGCTTCAACCGTGACAGAACATTCGTAATGTTTTTCGTTAGCCATCATCTTAAGCAATCATGCCCGTAGTGGGTGAGCTAGGACTAGCCGAATATAATTTTTTGGGCATGCGGCCTGCAAGATAAGCCTCGCGACCTGCTTCCACCGCTTTTTTCATGGCAGAAGCCATCAGTACCGGGTCCCGCGCTGCGGCTATTGCAGTATTCATGAGGACGCCTTGGCAACCTAATTCCATTGCGATTGTGGCATCAGATGCAGTACCTACCCCGGCATCCACCAATACCGGAATCTTGGCATTTTCAATGATAATCTGGAGGTTCCATGGGTTCAATATCCCCATGCCAGAACCGATAAGTGATGCCAGCGGCATGACCGCAACGCAGCCAATCTCTTCCAATTGTTTAGCGATAATAGGGTCATCCGAACAATACACCATGACATCAAAACCATCTTTCACCAGTACTTTTGCTGCTGCCAAAGTTTCTGTCATGTTCGGGTATAAAGTATTTGGGTCCCCAAGCACTTCCAGTTTTACCAGTTTGTGCCCATCTAGGAGTTCGCGCGCTAAGCGTAATGTCCGTACTGCATCATCCGCTGAATAACAGCCAGCAGTGTTTGGTAAATAAGTAAATTCTTCCGGAGGCAGACACTCTAAAAGAGAAGGTTCACCAGCGGTTTGGCCAATATTGGTGCGGCGAATCGCCACAGTGATAATCTGTGCGCCACTGGCGTCAATGGCTGCACGCGTCTGCGCAAAGTCTGTGTATTTACCGGTGCCTACTAATAAACGCGATTGATAAACCTTATCTGCAATCTTTAATAAATCTGACAACTTTATATATCCTTTTAAATTTGTTCTTATTAGATTGTTCTTACGACCTAATAACTAACTAACCACCACCAACCGCGCCGACAATTTCTAATTTATCGCCATCTGCTAATGATGTTTCCACAAATTTGCTGCGTGGAACAATTTCACCATTACGCTCGATCGCTAGGCGCTTACCCTCTAAGCTAAGCGTCGAGACCAGATTAGCTACACTCAGGATAGCATCATCGAAATAACGTGGTTTACCATTAATGATCAATTGCATGTGAATAGTTCGGCTGAATGAATAAGCAACATAGCTTATGTAAGCAAAACTTGTAAGTCAAAACTTATAAGTTAAGCCGGGCTACAAACGACAAATACAGTTAACAAAAATCAGCATGTGCGTTAAGTGGACTAAAAACGTTTCAAAACATCATTTTACGAAATTAGTGCGTTGTTTAGCAAACGATAATTTCATTGTCATCCGAAATTAAATTGAAGCGTTTATGATAACAAGTGCAAAAAAACAACAGCAGGTAACTTATAACATCAATGATGTAACTTAATGATATTCATTAGGAATTTTTTAGAATAAAATTGTTTTTAATTCGTAGAGACAAAATCTCTACGGTTTAATAACTCCCAAAAGGAAAATATATGCAATTAGCAATGACTCCTGTTTTACCAGTAGCTGCAATTATTAATGAAAGCACTACTCTTCAAGCAAGCTCCCCAGTAAATAACCTAGCAATAATATCGGAAGAATCGCAAGTTCCTGAGGCCACCAATCCTTTATCCTCATTCAATCTAGCACGACTACTAGCTTCATGTGGTGATTGCGTTTAATGCAAAAGCAGTTCAGCTAAGGCTGTGAGGCCGTTATCAAGCCAAGATTAACGTTATAGTCTTCAGCAAAATCCGGATCAATTTCCTCTAACTTATTTGCAATCTTCATGGCTTCGGTTCTTTCGCCTTGAGCCATCGCTATTAAACCTAATTGGTAATATGCACTTGAATGCTTAGGCGCCAGCGCCAAAACCTTATTATAGGTTTTCTTGGCTTTGTCCAAATCTTGCAAGCCCTGTTCTGCCATACCTAAATATAGCCAGGCTTCAGGATTATCTTTTTCGACGGTTACCCAGGCTTTTGCAATGAGCTCCAGCGTACTCCATTCCTCGGTTTGAAGTGGCTGCACTACTTGCATGAAGAAAGGTCGTTCTTTTTCCGGCACATCCCAAAACGGTTGTTCATTAGGTGTAGTCAATGCAATATCTGGCTGGGCTTGTAATTTTTTTACCCATTCAACCGGTAAGCTATAATAATAACCCTGCTTACCTGGACTCTTAAAAGTGGTAAAGCCTACTAGCTTTCCGTCGTAATCCAGTAACGCACCGCCACTTGCACCCATCCGGAACCCGGTCGTAGTACGCACCAATACGCTACCGTCCAATGGAATAAGCGCTTTTACTGTACCGAATGATTCAACTGGTCTAGGAGAATTACCGGAATACCCTAGCGCTAAAATATGCTGCTCATATTGAAGTTTGGCACTTTCACCAAATTCAAAAGGTTTCAGAGGTAAATCATCAAACACTAATATGCATAAATCGTGGTGCCAGTCTGCCTTCATGCCTATAGGCGCATAGCTATTACCTAACTTATTGATGGCTATACCCCGGGCATTGGCAATTACATGGCAATTGGTGGCCACTTGGTTCACTGCAACAACTACACCAGAACCTATGCCATGCTGGCCATTTTTATCTTCCACATGAACTTTGGCTAATGAGTTACTTAGCGCCAATACAAACTCCGGCTTGGGTGCTTGCGCATATACGGCATTAGCTATGCACAACAAAGTCCCCCATAGTATTCTGCGAAAAAAATAACTCATATAGCTCCGATAAAGCTTGAATCGTATTTGATGGAGGCTAACGCTTGTATAAAGTTCTACTTATACTCGAGAATATCTGCATCACTTTAAATTAAGCTGCCGTTGTACAATTATGTTTGATCATAATTCAACCGACAATTTTGAAAGAAATCATTTAGCCATGAACGTCCAAAGCCATATTGCAGACATCACTACCCCTACCGGCGTGATGCGCACTTATATCCACCGCCCTACGAATGAGGCCCCAAGTGAAAAAAAGTACCCGGCGATTCTCTTCTACTCCGAGATTTTCCAGCAGACAGGGCCTATCGAACGTGCGGCTAAAATCATGGCCAGCCACGGTTATGCAGTATTGGTACCGGAAGTGTTCCACGAGCTTAATCCAATCGGCACAGTATTGGGTTACGACGATGCGGGCCGCGATAAAGGTAATGCTGACAAAGCTGCAAAAGACGTACAAGGCTACGATACTGACAATGGCGCAATGATCGCCTTTGTAAAACAACAGGCTTGGTATAACGGTAACATCGGTGCTATGGGCTTCTGTATCGGTGGTCATTTGGCTTTCCGTGCGGCATTACAGCCAGATATCAAAGGCACTGCTTGCTTCTATGCGACTGACCTGCATACGCAAATCATCCCGAATAAAACCGGTCAGCACAGCATGGACCGGTTAAGTGACATTCGCGGTGAAATGCTCATGGTCTGGGGCAAACAGGACAGCCACATCTCAACTGCGGGCCGTATGGAAGTGTATAAAAAAATGACGGATACTAACCTCACATTCACTTGGCATGAATTCAATGCACAGCATGCTTTTATGCGTGACGAGGGCGAGCGTTATGACCCGCAAACTGCAATGCTAGGTTACCAGCTGGCGCTTAATCTATTTAGCAGGACTTTATCGCAATAATTGATTGAAGTTAATACAGCCGATAAAAAAGCCCCAACAAGTTGGGGCTTTTTTATTACTGATTTACCAAAAAGAAAATGCTTAAATTTCTGATTGTGGACGGCCAGCTTCTGGCCAATCCAAATGGTAGAACTGACCGCGTGGCTGATCTTTACGCTCATAAGTATGGGCGCCAAAAAAATCACGTTGGCCTTGTAGCAAGTTCGCTGGCAAGTCTGCACTGCGGTAGCCATCGTAATAGGCCAAAGCAGCCGCAAAACCTTGCGCAGGAATACCGTTAGTCACTGCCAGGGCAATCACTTTACGCCAGCCGGCTTGACCATCATTCATTGAATTCGTGAAATATGGATCCAGCATCAAGTTTTTCAGACGTGAATTCAATGCATAAGCATCAGTGATTTTTTGCAAGAAGCGGGCGCGGATGATACAACCGCCACGCCAGATCTGTGCGATCTCGCCAAAGTTGAGTTTCCAGTTATAAGCTACTTGCGCTTTATCCATCAACTGGAAGCCTTGAGCATAAGCACAGATTTTTGAACAATACAGAGCGTTTTTAATCGCTTCGATAATCGTGGCTTTGTCTGTTTCTTTAACCAGCACTGGGCCTTTTAAGATCTTACTTGCTTCAACACGCTCTTCTTTTAAGCTAGAAAGCGCACGTGCATAAACCGCTGCTGCAATCGCATTGGCTGGAGCGCCCAATTCAAGCGCGTTCGCTGCTGTCCATTGGCCTGTACCTTTTTGGCCTGCAGTATCCAGAATCTGGTCAACCAAGAAGCCTGGCGTCATTGGGTCTTTTTGTTGCAGGATATCAGCTGTGATCTCAATCAAGAAGCTGGATAATTCGCCTTTATTCCACTCGGCAAATACCTTACCGATTTCGTCCGCTGGCATGCCCAACAGATTTTTCATGAGCCAGTAAGCTTCGCAAATCAATTGCATGTCGATATATTCAATACCGTTGTGCACCATCTTCACATAATGACCTGCGCCATCCGGGCCGATGTATTCTGCACATGAGAAACCGCCTTCAACTGGCTTGCCTGGAACGCCGCCTTCAAGTGGCTCGCCAGTTACAGCATCCACCTTAGCTGCGATATCGCGCCAGATTGGTTCCAGGCTAGCCCATGCTTTACGTGTACCTGATGGCATTAATGACGGACCGAAACGAGCACCGGTTTCGCCGCCTGATACACCTGAGCCGATGAATTCGATGCCTTTAGCTACTAATTCTTTTTCGCGGCGGATTGTATCTGTCCACAATGAGTTACCACCGTCGATGATGATGTCGCCCTGCTCTAAGAATGGTAATAAAGCGTTAATGGTTACGTCTGTTGCGCTACCGGCTTTAACCAGCAAAATGATTTTACGTGGGCGTTTGATACTCAATACAAAAGAAGCTAAATCAGCATGACCTACAACATTTTCATGTGATGGTTCGTGCTTTTGGCATTCCGTGATGAAGTTTTCCATCTTTTTAGAATCACGGTTGTACACCGCAATGGTATAGCCATGATCAGCTATGTTGAGGGCCAGGTTCTGACCCATGACAGCAAGGCCAACTAGGCCAATATCAGCGTTTTTTGTGCTCATTTATCTTCTCTTTTGGAGTTGTTTAATGGAAAGGTTTTTTTGGTAGGCAAGATTATAGAACTTTTAGGCAGCTAAATTGTTAAAAACTTATATACATTAGAACTTTATTTCCATTGTTTTTGCTTAAGTCCACCACTTTTTATATTTGGCGGCTTGTTAAAGGCGTATGCTAACCAGATGAAGTTCTACACTCACCCAAAATTACTGCGATTATCTATCTCAATCGTATTGTTAAATGCCGCGTTAAGTGCAGATGCCGCTTCGTTACCCGAACCAACAGACGCTTTAATTTACCAGCTAAAAGAATCATTGGTAAAAGTAAGCACTGCTACAAAATCCGGCGGTCATGGCTTTGGGACTGGTATTGCAATCACCAAAGATCATATCGTAACGAATTGCCATGTAATCGCGAATGCAAATGGGGTAAGTGCTTCACGATGGGGAGAGGAATTCCCGCCTGTGGCCTTACTGGCAGACTGGAAGCACGATATTTGTATATTAAGGTTTGAATGGGCCAACTTTAAACCGGTAGTGCTAGGCGAATCCACTTTGCTTAGTTATGAACAACCGGTGATTTCCATTTCCATGCCTAGTGATTCACCCGCGCCTTATGTTGCGCTCAGTACTATCAAAGCCTTATATCCCATGGATGACAGCGCAGTAATACGCACTGAGGCAGCCTTCGCTATCGGCGCCAGCGGTAGCCCTTTGTTCGACTATGATGGCAAACTTATAGGCATCAGCACCTTTAAAAGCCCAGGTCGTAACGCCTATTTTTACAATATGTCGGTTCAATGGGTAAAAGACTTGATGAAAAGACCGGAAGTAAAACTCAATTCCTCACATGACTTGCCGTTCTGGGATGCGCCAGAGGATGCCAGGCCCTTCTTTATGCAAGTTGTATTGCCCTTTCAGAACCAGCGTTGGCAAGAGCTAAAGAAGGTGGCATACAACTGGACGATGCGCGAGCCTAGTAACGTAGAAGCGTGGTATTACTTAGGCATGGCAACGCTGAAACTGGGAGACAATGTTAATGCTAACAGAGACTTTCAAACGGCATTGAGTTTGAAAAACAACCATCCTGCAACCTTACAAGCGTTGGCCTTGATGGCGCATGAACAAGGCAACGAGGCTGAAGTTGAGAAGATGCGCATAACCCTGAAAGATGTCAGCACAGATATGCTGCAGAATCTAGACGAAGAATTAAAATTGCCAGCAAAAACTAACTAATTGTTATTTTTTTACTTGCGGCTTACATGCCGCATTAGCGATTTTTTCACCATCGTTCAGGGTTGTTGAATCCCCCCTTAAATCAAGGCTGATAGCCCCGCTGGTATATAGATTCCCATTCCCTGCGCTTTTAACTAAGTTCACTTCATGGTCGGGGTATATCAGCCAAGCATCGCTGCCATTATTCAATATGCGCACATAAAAGTGCTTATTGCCTTCGCAAATATATTCCGTAGCATTGACCGGCGCGCCAGAAAGCTCTTTAGTCCCAGAACTGAACGGATTGGGAATATTGATACTGCTGCAGGCTGCTAAAGCTATAGCGGCGCTTAACGCGAGTAAAATTGCTTTAAAAAATGAACTCATAAGTGGAAGCCTACTTTGTAAATTAACGGGTATTTTGCCAGTGTATACAACATGCAGCAATGATTCACCCTATATGGGTAACTTTAATGAGTTGAGATACACTTTAACCATAATTAGACGCAGCGAATCGTTATTTTGACTGCACGGCAGGGGAAATCATGTTTAAAAAAATATTCCGTTCTCTGGCTAAGTTAAGCGATATGTTTAAATAATCTGCCGTAAACCTGTGTTGAATATCAGCCTGATTAATCAGTCTTGATAGCCAGCGCGATTTAATCGGTCCCGCACCGCGGCCCATTCAGACGTATCAGCCGGCAACTCAATTAGTAATTGCTTTACCTTTAACGCGTCTAGCTGATGCAAAGCATTATAAAGTTGCTCTGCTACTTGATTCGTTTGAGCAGGCAATCGTATAACGGCACATGCTGGTTCTTTACCGGGCCCAATCAGCAATGCCGCATGGCTTCGAGTCAACGCATATGCAGCTTCAAGCAATGCAGCTCTATCGCTAAACAGTTGAACTGGAGTGTGGGGGGAGTAATGCAGTAAATGCTGGCCTGGCACCTTAGGCAATGGCTTGTTATCTTTCAAAGCCGGTTTGCCTGCAAGCGCTTCAATCGCCGCTTCGCTAATCATGCCATGTCTAAGCAAGCGCCATTCATCAGCCACCACGCTTACGATTGTTGATTCAATACCCACCTGGCAGGGTCCCCCGTCTAATATTGAAACAGCATTACCTAATCCACTAGCGACGTGGGCTGCGGTAGTGGGGCTTAATTGCGTATACTTATTGGCTGAAGGTGCCGCCAAGCCTAAGCCGCTGTCTTTAAGCAATTGCAAAGCCAAAGGGTGATTCGGCACTCGTAAAGCCACAGTTGGTTCACCTGCCCTAACGGTAGATGAAACACTACTTTTGGCAGGCAACACCAACGTAAAAGGTCCTGGCCAGAAGACCTGAGCCAGTTTTTTTGCGAGCGGAGGGAATTCAGCAGCCCAGGTATCTACTTGGCCGCTATCGCTGATATGTACGATAAGGGGATTATTAGCCGGGCGTTCTTTAATAGCATAAATCTGGCCTAAAGCTGCTTCATTGCTGGCATCAGCAGCTAAACCATAGACAGTCTCAGTAGGGATAGCCACTACCTCGCCACGCTTTAATAGCGCTATTGCCTCTGCCAGATTAACCTGCATTTATATACCAACCAGTAGTAAAAACTCTATTTTACTACTGGTTAGTTAATTTTCTAGTTTGATCATTACTAGCGTGACTAATTTGTTTAGCCATTGAAGTTTTTTCCATTGATACAAGACTGCGCCTATCAGCTAGAATAGTGCACCATTCATTTTTAAAAGACCCGCATGAGCCAAATTACCGTAGAAAAAAACCCCGACCAATCACGTTTAGATTCATTGAAGGTCAGCAAATGGCCAACCTGGCAAAAAGAGGTTTCGGTGTTCCCATGGACATTCCCGGAACAGGAAATTGCTTATATTTTGGAAGGCGAATGTGTCATCACACCCACAGGCGGTAACCCGGTTAAATTCGGTAAGGGTGACCTAGTCACATTCCCGGCTGGCATGACTGCAAACTGGGAAGTGAAACAGCCACTGCATAAACATTACAAACTAGATGGCAATGTGCTGTGCCAAATGTGGCGCCGTCTTAAACTCAAATTAAAGGGCTAATATTCCTTCATCCGGCTTTGCGGAAAGTAAGGTTTATTCTGCAATTCCCGAAAGCAGGATGATAGTTTGTTTTAAGCGGTAGCACGCCGTGGTAGCGTAAGCGCGCTTCACCACCCCAAACAACCATATCGCCATGTCTAAGTGGTATTTTGATGGTTTTATCGGTACGTTCTAATCCGCCGAACTGGAATATCGCAGGCAATCCTAGTGAAACAGAAACTATAGGCCGGCTGAAATCCTGCTCATTCTTATCCTGATGCAGGCTCATGCGGGCACCAATGTTGTATCGATTGATTAAGCAAGCATCCGGTTCGAAATTCATAAAGCCTGCTTCAGTAGCTGCAGCGCTAGCCAATTCTTTGAAAGAATCTGGAATGACTGGCCAAGGCTGGTTAGTTACCGGGTCATTGTCAGTATAGCGATAGCCTTTTCTATCAGTTACCCAGCCTAAACCGCAGTTAGTCATGGCCACCGACATAGTAAAACCGCCTGGTGTCACCATATGCCTGAACGGCGCCATAGCGAGCACCAGCCCTAAGTTTCCCAAGATCAATGCTTCATGCGCCAGCGCAAAACCTTTGAGCAAATAAGCATCTTTTACTATTTCTTGTTTGGCTGGTACTAGGTCATCTAA
>JACDEP010000180.1 GCA_013816325.1 Methylotenera sp. | reverse complement strand
ACTTAGCACCATTGACTATTCCGGATGAAGTGCGCGCCGGTGGCCGCATCCCGCTGATTATTGGTCGTGGCTTAACTACCAAAGCATGTGCTAGTTTAGGCAAGCCTGCTCCAACAATCTTCATTACCGCAGTAGCGCCTAAAGACACAGGGAAAGGCTACACATTAGCGCAGAAAATGGTTGGCCGTGCTTGTGGCTTGCCAGAAGGTACGGGCGTACGCCCGGGCTCATATTGTGAACCTAAAGCGACAACGGTAGGCTCACAAGACACCACTGGCGGCATGACGCGCGACGAACTGAAAGAACTGGCCTGCTTGGGCTTTAGCGCCGATTTGGTGATGCAAAGTTTCTGCCATACGGCTGCGTACCCAAAACCGGTAGATATCAAACTTCAACATAGCTTGCCTGAGTTTATGTCCAGCCGCGGGGGTGTTTCATTACGTCCCGGTGACGGCGTGATCCATTCATGGTTAAACCGAATGATTCTGCCGGATACCGTTGGTACTGGCGGTGATTCACATACCCGTTTCCCTATTGGTATTTCGTTCCCGGCGGGTTCTGGGTTAGTGGCTTTCGCAGCTGCGATGGGTGCAATGCCGCTGGATATGCCTGAATCAGTATTAGTGCGCTTTAAAGGCCAAATGCAACCGGGTATTACTTTGCGTGACTTGGTGAATGCGATTCCGTATGCAGCGATTCAACGTGGCGAACTTACGGTTGGCAAGCAAGGCAAAAAGAACGTATTCAATGGCCGTATCCTTGAAATCGAAGGTTTGCCGGATTTGAAGGTCGAGCAGGCGTTCGAGTTTGCTGATGCGTCTGCAGAGCGCTCTGCTAATGGTTGTACGGTGAGATTGAATAAAGAGCCCGTCATTGAGTTCCTGAGTTCAAATATCGTGCTTTTGCAGAACATGATCGATAACGGCTACGAAGATGCACGCTCATTGCAACGCCGTATTGCCAGCATGCAAGCTTGGCTGGCAAAACCGGAATTACTGGGGCCGGATGCCGATGCAGAATACGCGCATGTCATTGAAATCGACCTAAACACGATCACAGAACCATTAGTGGCTTGTCCAAACGACCCGGATGACATCAAGCCACTGTCAGCCGTGGTAGGTGACAAGATTGACGAAGTATTCATCGGCAGCTGCATGACCAATATCGGCCATTACCGTGCAGCGGCAAAAGTGCTAGAAGGCACTGGCAACATTCCCACACGCTTATGGATAGCGCCCCCTACGCGTATGGATGAAAACCAGTTGCGTGATGAAGGCGTTTATTCTGTGTTTGGCATTGCCGGTGCGCGTACAGAAATACCGGGCTGCTCACTATGCATGGGTAACCAAGCGCGCGTAGCGGATAAAGCCACAGTTTTTTCTACCAGCACGCGTAACTTTGATAATCGTATGGGGAAAGACGCGCGCGTTTACTTAGGTTCAGCAGAATTGGCAGCGGTTTGTGCCAAGCTAGGCCGTATGCCTACGCATGCCGAATATTTGGAGACGGTGGGTAATAGATTGGCTAACACCGCAGAAATCTATAAATACCTGAACTTTGACCAGATGCCAGATTATTCGGAGAGCCTGGCGAAAGCTAAAAAAATCATCCCGATTGCTGAAGTAGCATAAGTTAACTGAGATTAGGAACTGACTTAATTTGAGAAAACATATAAAAAAAATCGTACAAATATTTACGCCAGACAATCTGTTCGAAAAGCCTAATTTAAATAAGTGGCGCATCATGTTGCCTATTGTATTGGCGATAGTCGCATTGGTTTGGTTGGGTAAACAGTACCAAGTTGATGAGTTGGTCATTGCCGGAACGGCGTTCGTGTTTGCTGTGATCTCAGGGGCATTTGCCTGGGTAGTCGGCTTGATTACGCTAGTACCGATTATCGGCCCGCTAGTCATTAAAATCCTATCCATTCCTATCGTTTGGCTCATTAACGGCATCGGTTATCTTGTGTCGTTCGTGGCTATCAAGCGAGGTTACTCGCAAGATGTGCTAACTTACCGGGGGCTGACGATTACCCTGATCGTTGGCATCGTGATAGGTTTTATACTTGGTAGCATCGTTAAGTAGTATTTTTATAATTAGCATAAAAGTAAGAGCCGGTATAAATGTAGCTTTTGAGTCTTAATATCTGCCATTATTGGCCTCCGTTACCTGCTGATTGTTTACCAATTGATTATTCGCTATTTAAACCAATCTCCTATAGTTTCTGCCGTAAAACATCACTTCTCAACGGTCGCTTTCTTCGCAGGCTTCCTTTGGGACGCACTGACGATAGGTGTTAAAGTCAATGCGACTGACCTGCTGATACTTTCTGCTTATCTGCTGGGCGCTATTCCTATCATCTGGTGGCTTGCTAAAAAATCTAATCCCAATTCTGGCTGTGACGAAGTATTCGAACCACCGGAACCCAATGAAGACCCTGAGCATTGGAAAACGCGCCTGCCATTCATACTGTTGCAGTTCTTATTTGGCAGTTTGTTCAGTGCGCTGTTTATCCTATATTTCAAAAGCTCGTCGCATATTGCAGCGTTCTTATGGTGTCTGGGTCTAGGAGTGTTATTAGTCGCGAATGAATTCTTTGAAAGCGCTTACCGCCGGTTTACGCTGACTTGGACTTTATTCGGGTTTTGCGCGATTTTAGTACTGAATTTCGTGCTGCCTTATATCGTTGGCAGCGTGCATGCCATTTGGTTTTTCTTGAGCATCATCTTGGCGTTGCTTTTGACCACGCTGTTAAAGCGCCATATATGCCCGAATCTAGGCAATATCATTCCCACTTACTTGTTGGCATTTATCCTAGCCGCTGCATATGTCTTTGATTTCATTCCGCCGGTGCCTTTGGTAAAACGTGATATTCAGGTCGGTACACATTTGGAAAAAATGCCTGGCAAGTATGGAATGCAATATGTGCTGCAACAGGATAAAACGCCGATTTGGTTCATCTGGCGTAGGGTGATGACTAAGGTCATCCACATCAATACTGGTGAAAGCGTCTATTGTATCTCAGCCATATTCGCCCCTGCCGGCATTAAAGCTGAGCTATATCATAATTGGCAAATCTACGATGAAAAAAGAGGCTGGGTGAGCATTTCTCGCGTAGGCTTCGATGTCACCGGCGGACGTAATAATGGCTTTAGAGGCTATACCATTAAAACGAACTTACAGTATGGGAAATGGCGCGTAAGTGTTGAAACAGAGAATGCGCGCACCATCGCTACCTATGAGTTTAACGTCGAGAAGAGCGATGGTGAGGAGCGAATGGTTGTCACTCTTTAAATACTATTTAATTTGACTGCTGACTTTCAGAATGTGTCATGAGCTTATCAATGTAGGCAATGGCTACGGCAGATAATACAAATGCCATATGAATCACTGTTTGCGAAATCAATACACGGTCGCTCAAGTTTTCGGCATTGATAAACGTCTTCAGCAGGTGAATTGAAGAAATGCCGATAATCGCGGTAGCCAATTTCACTTTAAGCAAGTTGGCATTTACATGCGAAAGCCAATCGGGTTCATCCGGATGACCTTCAAGATTCAAGCGTGAAACAAAAGTTTCATAACCGCCCACAATCACCATAATCAGCAGGTTCGAAATCATCACAACGTCAATCAGACCCAATACAATGAGCATAATATCGGCTTCCACTAAGTGGTTGGCCTTGCCTACCAAATGTACCAATTCAACACCAAAGAAGAACACATACACTGCCTGCGCGATAATGAGGCCTAAGTACAGCGGTAACTGTAACCAGCGGCTACCAAACAAAATATTGGTCATGATACTTTTTTGTTTATATTCAGTATTTTGTGATTGTGGTTTGTCTTGCATTTAACAGCCTTTGTAAAAATTAACTCTTAGAATTGTTCGGTATTGTATCAGCTAAGTATCGCGCTATATTTAAGC
>JACDEP010000179.1 GCA_013816325.1 Methylotenera sp. | reverse complement strand
GAATGAAGCTGACTAAGGAATATTTACGGCATATCGTCATTGCTTTTATCATCAGTTGGAGGTAGGTATTACACCACTCTTTGGAATTTTCAACGACGGCCAAATCAGAAAAAACAATAAAGACACAAACTGATTATTTGTTGTGCCTTTATAAAAGAAAATATAATACTATAAAATTTTCTCCACCTTAAGTCTTTGTGGTGCCATCATTTTTACGCCGGCTGCGCATAAAGAAGAAAGCACCCATTGCAATCACCAGAACAACAGGAGCTATGATTGCTGCTTTAGGAATAGGACGTCCTTCTCCGACAGAAAATGGAAAGCGTGATACATAGTCTTGTGCTCCACCCGTTACTGTCACCAGCCCTACAAACTTACCCTTCTCTGGGAAGACGTGTTCCACTGTAATTGATGCCGATGGATATACTTTCGGTGGTAAATGAAACACCGTGATTGCATCTAGATCTGTTTCCGATCCTGTATCACGTATAATCCGTACTTCTGTTTTCAACGGACGCAGTTCTTCTTGAATATAATCCAGTGCTATTACCGTTTTTCCAATCTCCGGTATGTCTTCACAAAACTCTTCTTCTTGTGATAACGGTTGATACCCCGTAAAGTGCATCCTGTAGGGCCCGACCGTCAATACGCACATATCATCCGCCAAAGCCAAACCACCATGCGCTTGTACTTGTGATGTGAACATCACACTCGTTGCTAGTAATACTATCAATAATACTTGTTTTATTTCTGCTAATCTTGCTGACATTATTATTAATTTCCTGTCGTTAAATTGTTAGTTTATGATGATTCTCTTCCCTTTATGTGTCATCTGTTGTTCAGTTCTTCTTTGAGCCGCGCGAGGCTATCCAGTCTCTGAAACGTCTTGACCTGATGAGTTTATACCCAAGTATTGCTGTCAGCAACAGACCGACTGCCGGCCCTATAGTGGCCCTGAATACTTCTGCATAATTGATCATTTCTACTCGTAAATGATATTCATAGTGCAGTGGCGGTACGCCTTCCGCTGTAATCTGTATGAGGTATTTCCCTTGATCAAGTATACTTTGTGTACTGATCACGCCATCTTGATATAACGTGGGTCGTATATGAGTGACAGTTTCTCCTTCATCAGCTTTGCTGCCTTTTATCACTTTCATTCCGATTGGCATATCACGCAATGAGGGATCTACTAAGTCTATAACGAATATGGCATGTCCTGCTCTCGGTATATCTGTGCAGTAATGGCCTTCTTCGTCTACTTGCGGTTGATAGGCACTGAGATGAATCATATTCTCTCCGATCCGCCGCATGCAGCTATCATCATCCATGGCTACTTTGCCATGTGCAGCAACAGTATTCGTGTAAAGTGCCATAGTAAGAATAAAAACAGAAATCCCTACCTGTGTTATTTGCCTAACCACGACAAATCCTCCTCTGAGTGAGCGCCTATAATTTCGCTTGTCTTTGTCCGCATTCTTTGTGGTGCCCTATTTTACTGGTTTTTCTGCTGATAAAAAAACCGGTACACCGGCTGTCTTACGACAGTGGTGTACCGGTGTAATGTCTAAACTAGCTTATAGCTTGGTGAAAACTGGAATAACTGCTCCAGCAATACTGTTAATATAACGATTGCCTTGCTCGTCCCAGGTCATCAGTAAGCCACCAAAACGGCTTTCCGGGTCACCCAACAGTGCCATCAAACGTTGTACTTCCCACAACGCATCTTTAGCTTCCATCTTAACCTCACGGGTTTCACCAGGTTGAACACCTCTGTCATCATCCATCGTCAAACCAGTGGCTACCAGTTCTCTTGGATAATCCGGATCCAAATGCGATTGACCCAACTTGTTAACAAAACGTACACCCGCTGTGGTGAACTCTCCAATACTAATTGCTGAGTCTCCATTGTTGGTGATGTCCATGGTCACACGCAGTGCACGGCCAGGTACGTCATAGTTAGCATGGGTGATCTTGATCGCAACTGGATTCGGTGCAATCGGCATCGGTGCTACCTTAGATTCACCCGCTTGGATCGGTACCGTATAAGGGTGTACGCTCTCTGTATAACGATAACCTCCCCATACCAGTGCACAAGTCAGTATTGCAACTGCAAAACCAACTTTCCTGTCCATTGGCGATGTCAGTAATTCGTCACCATACGCCAGTAATACACGACTACGTGGCAAAAACATCGGTTTCGCTACAAAATAGCCAATCCAGAAACAGCCTAAACCTAGCCATACTAAGTGCCAGAATATGCCATTGCTGAAGTTGAATGTCTCTAGGTCAATCGTTTTACCAGTCAATGTGGTTATCGGATTGGTAAAGTCATCCCAACTTCCCGAGATGTTCATCCAAGCTGCCGGGCCTGCAATAGGTCCAGCATCCTTTATGTTCACCATCGCATGCATGTGATGACGTCCTGGAATCCTCGCTTTCAGTTTCACTTCAAATTCATAGTCACGTCCAATTTCCAGTGGACCTGAAATAAATGTTGGCTCTCCATTCAGCTTGGTGCTTAAACGTACAAACACCGGACTTGGGCTACCTACGTTAAAAAATGCACGTGTTGGCTTACCTACTGCACGTGGCCAATCTTCTGCTAAGTGAAACTTACCAGTCATAGTAGCAATGTCGTTGACTTTGGTGACTTTTGGTTGCCACTTCATGTCATACCATTGAATACTACGCATACGTAGGAACGGTTCTTGCGAACGTTCACCATGTGCCGATGCCGTTTTTACGTCTACTGCCAGTGTCATCGCCAGTGATGCCGCTCCAATCGCAGCTCCATACAGGCCCAGTACGCCCAGTTTAAAAATGCTCTTTATACTCATTATTTGATCCCCTGTGCAAAGCCTTTTTCACCAAAAGCTGTTACGTCGTTCTTCATAGAGATACGACCTCTTTCGCCTTTAACATAGTAGAAAGCGGTGCAATACAGTTTGCCAAAGTACCACCATACGCAGAACATCAACATCGACACGAAGGCTGCGAAGAATGCCGCAATCACTGTGGTGTGACCACCAAATGTACGCAGTGAACCTTGTTCAATTAAACGTACATATTCCGGTGTACCGGTACGTACATACAGGAAGCCCGTATAGTCAGCTACTGATAACAGGACACCTTCTACGACTACTGGTAAGTGGGTTGGGCCAAATATCGGCCAGTTACCTGGATAGAAGAACAATCCAAAGAAACCACCGCCTAACAGCGCTGTTACCAGCCAGTTACCCGTCAATAACATGACTGTATCCAGCATCAGCGCGCCAGGAATCATGGTTGATGGCAATACAAAGTTGACTGGGTAGTGTGACCACCAGTAAAAACCCCAGTAACGCGTCAGCCATTCACCAACTAACAGGCATACGATACACAGTGTCGCGCCAAATGGCAGGCGATAATTTACCCATAAATAATACATCAGGGCTGCACAGTACATGATCCCTACAATCGGGGTTACTACCGGCCACCATTGACGGTCTTTCCAGTCAAGCCAGAAATCCCAATCTCCTGCCAGTAGCATGAAGTGCATGTGATAGGTACCAACCAGAAGAATACAGAGAATTGGAAAATATACTGCATCTATATATCTGGACATCCTGACTGCTTCTGGCGGCATCTTTGCCGCTGCTAAAATCTCGTCTGTTCTACTCACTAGACCCTCCCTTCATTCGTTTTTCGTGTGATATTAAATATGAAACCATGACGATTCCTTTACTTTCTTTGCTGCTTCTATTTTCAATCTCTTTATCACCCCAACCAAGCCATCGGCAAGGGCGATAACTATAGCCTGGATTAAGGAACAATCCGGTTATTGAGAATGTCTTTGCTTGAGTTATTCCAGATGACGTCGGTCAGGTTGGAGTAACGGGTAATAATTTGTGCTGCAATACCACCTGAGAATAAACCTGCCCAGCCC
>JACDEP010000060.1:5927-12106 GCA_013816325.1 Methylotenera sp. | reverse complement strand
GATTCATCGTGCATCTAGACCAAAAGCAGCGTGGTGTGGTGTTCGGGATGGCCGTCGGACTGGTGATTTCGCTGCTTGTGGTCTGTTTCGGATCAGCGTTGTTTATCCGTTTTGACACGTCGGTACGCATCAGTAGCAGCCTTCTGCTTCCGGTTACTGCACTTTGCGTGGCCATAGCACGCCTGGCTAAGCAACGTTTTTTCACACCTGCAGACATCGACGGTAGCGCGCTTACATCCGGTACCGATCGAGCCAAGCTCTTGCAAGCACTACTGCAAAACACATTGGAGCAACTTACGTTGGCCATCCCTGTTTATCTCGCCGCGTTATTCAGCTCGTCCAACAACCTTCAAGCTGCTGTGCCCGTTTGCGCTTTCACCTTCTTGCTAGGGCGCATACTATTTTTTACCACGTATCAGAGAGGGGCTGGCGCCCGCGCACTTGGCTTTGCGCTTACGTTTTATCCCACTGTGTTGCTCCTCATTTGGCAACTATGGCTACTTTTAAGCAAAGTTGTTTTCTAACACGTTATTCAACCCGAACCTGCTTTGCGGCGTGGCTTAACTCACGTCGTTAGGCTTATGTTCAAAATAAATGCTCTTAGATCCTCTCTGGTATTGATTCGTAGGGCATCGTTTTTTAATTTTGTTTGCATTTTAGCTTATAGTCGTTTGCGAAATTTTGCGATAGTTAGGTTAATTTCAGCTTGGTTTGAGATGACGCTGTGAGGTCTAGCTTTTGTGGTTTTAAGGTAAGGTTTTAGTATTAACGCATTGGGGCAATTTTTATGTCACTAATTAATCAATTTCACGGCTTAATCAATTTCACAAATTACTCAATTTTCACGGGCGCGATTGTTATCAGCAGAACCTTTGCAATCAACGGGGCACACTAATATCACGTCCCTTATCTCAAACGTAGGACACGTAAATGGGTAATTGCGGTTTGGGTTGTTGAATGAAACAATACTTCGCGAACACCTAGACCGATTTTTGCGACCATGCAATAATCCATACACTGAATCGTGGGTAAGAGGATACTAGTTTCATGAAGCCAGAAAAATTGACGCATCTGATTTACACCAGCGCTGCTACCGCGGCATTTAATCCAGCCGATCTCAAGGCCTTACTGCAGGCTGCACGGAGCCAAAATACTCATGAATCGATTACCGGGCTGCTGCTCTACACTTCGGGTAGTTTCTTTCAGGTACTTGAAGGCGACGAAGCGAAGTTGATGGAATTATTTGCGCATATTTCCCTGGATCCGCGTCATATGAACGTGACAAAGATCATTCAGGAGCCGATTGCACAGCGCTCTTTCGGCGATTGGACAATGGGGTATTCGGAAGTCAGCTCGGCCGAATTGGAGACGATTGAAGGCCTCAACGATTTCTTTCGTCAAGGTAGTTCTTTGACTAATCTTGATTCCGGGCGTGCGAAGAAACTGCTTTCGGCCTTTGCCCAAGGGCGCTGGCGTGCACGGCTGAAGTGCGACACTAAATGAGCGACGCCTCACCGTCGAACGCGGCTCCGGATGGCGTGGATCCAGCAGAACTCTCGGTCGCATTTCAACCGATTGTGGATACCCATGCGCGTGCGGTCTATTCTCACGAGGCACTGGTACGCGGGCTGAATAATGAACCTGCCTATCACGTCATCCAGCGGTATTCCGGGGACAGGATGGCGGCCTTCGACGCAGCCGCTCGAGCCAAGGCCATTGAGATCGCGGCACGAATCGGGCTCAATACTCATCTGAACCTTAATTTTCTGCCTAGTGCGGCATTAGACCCGATCGTAGGGCTGAACTCCACCATCGAAGCCGCAAACCGGCATGGGTTCCCGCTTAACCGAATTATCGTCGAGGCAACCGAAGGTGAAGCGATCGCTGACCCGGCTCAGTTCGCGAAGGTCGTCAACGAATACCGCCGGGCAGGAATGCGCCTCGCAATTGATGATTTTGGCGCCGGCTATTCCGGCTTGAACCTGCTTTCTGAGTTTCAACCTGATATCGTCAAGCTGGACATGGGCTTGGTGCGGGGAATTGAATCCCATGGCCCGAGACAGGCTATCGTGCGTGCAATCGCGCAGGTTTGCGTCGATCTTGGTATCGATTTTGTGATTGAAGGCGTTGAAACCGTGGACGAATTTGCCTGGTTCAATGACTTGGGTGCAAACCTATACCAGGGCTACCTGTTCGCCAAACCTATGTTTGAGGCGATGCCACCTTTTCAAATCCCCGATCTCAGCTGAAGACTTGTTAGGCACATTTTTGGATCTGTACACGTAGTCCCTGCGAACATATTACCTGCCAACGATAATCATACAGCCGTGAAATTAAGCAAATATAATGGCATCAGACAAATACATGAAATTGCACCAAATAAAAAGGCAGCCTAGGCTGCCTTTTAGCTTACTACTTTTGCGTGTCGCAGAACTTAATGTCTGGTTTTACGTAATCGCTCAATCGCTTGAATCTGTGCAACCGCTTCGGCTAATTCGGCTTGAGCTTTTGCGAAATCAATATCCGATACTCTGTTACGCATTGCTTCTTCAGCTGCTTCCTTGGCTGCATTCGCTTTTGCTTCATCCAAATCAGCACCACGAATCGCAGTATCTGCCAATACGGTAATCACACCCGGTTGAACTTCTAGCATGCCACCTGAAAGATAAATGACTGTCTCTTCAATGCTATCCGCTAGTTTAATACGCAATGCGCCTGGCTTGATAGTGGTAATCATGGGTGCATGGTTAGGGTAGATACCTACTTCACCGCCACCCGCAGGCGCAACCACAAACTCGGCATCGCCCGAGAATATGCTTGCTTCTGCGCTTACTACATCAATATGTACAGTGTTAGCCATAATTTAATCTCTATATTTACATTATCTTCATTAACATCATGAAGCCTAGCATCACCACAGACCGCTAAACCACTAATTGATTTATTTAAGTAGAGCTAGGAAGTGAGTACCGCGCAACGACGCTCTACGACAATAAAATCTATTAGTTTAAAGTCTTCGCTTTTTCAACGGCTTCTTCAATACCGCCAACCATATAAAACGCTTGCTCTGGTAAGTGATCGTATTCGCCAGCCACAATCGCTTTAAAGCCTTTGATAGTTTCTTTTAAAGGTACATATTTACCTGGCGCGCCTGTAAACACTTCAGCCACGTGGAACGGTTGTGACAAGAAACGCTGGATTTTACGTGCACGGCCAACAGCTAATTTATCTTCTGGTGAAAGTTCATCCATACCCAGAATAGCAATAATGTCGCGCAGTTCTTTATAGCGTTGTAATGTTTGTTGCACGCTGCGTGCTACGTTGTAGTGTTCTTCACCTACTACTAACGGGTCTAATTGACGTGAAGTTGAATCCAATGGGTCTACCGCTGGGTAGATACCTAAAGAAGCAATGTCACGTGACAACACAACTGTAGAATCCAAATGCTGGAATGTGGTGGCTGGTGATGGGTCGGTCAAGTCATCCGCTGGTACATAAACCGCTTGGATAGAAGTAATGGAGCCTGTTTTAGTTGAAGTAATACGCTCTTGTAAACGGCCCATTTCATCAGCCAGGGTAGGTTGATAACCGACCGCTGATGGCATACGACCTAACAATGCAGATACTTCAGTACCGGCCAATGTGTAGCGATAGATATTGTCCACGAAGAACAACACGTCACGGCCTTCGTCACGGAATTTCTCAGCCATGGTCAAACCTGACAAAGCCACACGTAAACGGTTGCCCGGTGGTTCGTTCATTTGCCCGAACACCATCGCTACTTTTGATTCTTTCATGTTGTCGAGCTTGATCACACCAGCTTCAGCCATCTCATGATAGAAGTCATTACCTTCACGAGTTCGCTCGCCTACACCTGCAAACACTGATAAGCCTGAGTGTTGTTTAGCGATGTTGTTGATGAGCTCAAGCATGTTAACGGTTTTACCTACACCCGCACCGCCAAACAAACCAACCTTACCGCCTTTAGCAAACGGGCAAACCAAGTCAATCACCTTGATACCTGTTTCTAATAGGTCAACAGAAGGGGATAGCTCTTCGAAAGTTGGTGCTTTTTGGTGAATAGCGCGACGCTCGTCACAATCAATAGGACCCGCCTCATCAATAGGGCGACCTAACACGTCCATAATACGGCCTAATGTACCCAGACCTACTGGCACCGTGATCTGGCTGCCGGTAGATTTGAAGGCCGTGCCGCGTGAAAGACCATCAGAAGAACCCATCGCAATGGTACGTACGATGCCGTCACCCAATTGCTGTTGCACTTCTAACGTTAATCCCGCTTCAGCTTGTGAGCTAGCATCATCGATAATCAATGCGTCAAACACTTTTGGCATTTGGTCACGTGGGAATTCAACGTCAACGACAGCGCCAATACATTGGACAACTCTGCCTATACTGTTACTTGCTTGATTTTCATTTGCCATCATTTTTTCCTTACTAAGCTTTGCTGTACAAAGCGTTGTTAGTTAGATTAATTAAATTCTAAAGTACTTATTATTAGCCTAAGCTACTGCCGCTGCGCCGCCGACGATCTCTGAGATCTCTTTGGTAATTGCCGCTTGACGCGCCTTGTTATATACCAGTTTCAATTCGCCAATTACGTTTTTCGCATTATCAGACGCTGATTTCATCGCCACCATACGTGATGACTGCTCTGAAGCCATATTTTCTGATACCGCGTTGTACACCAATGATTCGATATAACGCACCATTAGCTCATCAATTACCGGCTGTGCTTCTGGCTCATAAATGTAATCCCAATGACCTTTTGCAACTCCGATATTAACCGCGCCTTTGATGACGTCGCTAGTAGATAAAGCTTCGGCTTTTTGATGCGGATTTGCACCCAAATGCTCATCATTCAACGGCAGCAATTGCTGCATGACAGGCTCCTGCTTCATGGTGTTGATAAATTTGGTATAGCAAATAAACAGCTGGTCGATTTCGCCTGATGTATAAGCATCGAGCATGACCTTAATGGTTCCGATCAATTTTTCCAAATGCGGCACATCGCCCATACCGGTAATGTGCGATTTAACATTTGCACCCACACGGTTCATGAAACCAAAACCTTTGTTGCCGATTGCACTAACTGCAATTTTTTTGCCTTCAGCTTCCCAAGCTTTCATCTGGTTCACGGACAAACGCAGCATATTGGTGTTCAAACCACCACACAAGCCCTTATCAGAACTCACTACAATCAAACCCACTGTTTTAACCACATCACGTTTAATTAAAAACGCATGTTTATATTCAGCCTGTGCATGTGAAAGATGCGCTGCTACGTTACGAATCTTCTCAGCATATGGACGGCTAGCACGCATTCTCTCTTGCGCTTTACGCATTTTAGAAGCAGCTACCATCTCCATTGCCTTGGTGATCTTGCGGGTATTTTCTACCGACTTGATCTTGGTTCTAATCTCTTTACTACCAGCCATAAGATTTCCTAAAAAAGCATTGTCCTAAATGTGATTAGTATGCGCGATTAGTAAGCATTGGTAGCTTTGAAGTCTTGAATTGCTGCTTCAACCGCTTTTTCGTTATCGCCGCTTAAATCTTTGCTTGACTCAATACCATCCATCAATGCTTTGTATTTAGAACCCATGAAACCATGTAATGCGCCTTCAAAAGCTAATACTTTATTGGTTGGTACGTCATCGAAGTAGCCTTTATTTGCAGCAAACAAAGTAATCGCCATGTCAGAAACGCTTAACGGTGCGTATTGTGCTTGTTTCATCAACTCAGTAAACATACGACCGCGGTCCAGTTGTTTACGTGTCGCTTCATCTAAATCTGACGCGAACTGCGCAAACGCTGCCAATTCACGGTATTGCGCTAACGCTAAACGTACACCACCACCCAATTTCTTGATGACTTTAGTTTGCGCTGCACCACCTACGCGAGACACTGAAATACCAGCGTTAATTGCAGGACGAATACCAGCATTGAACAAATCTGTTTCTAAGAAGATTTGACCATCAGTAATTGAAATCACGTTGGTTGGAACGAAAGCTGAAACGTCGCCAGCCGCTGTTTCAATCACTGGCAATGCAGTCAATGAACCAGTTTTGCCTTTAACGGCACCGTTAGTGAATTTTTCTACATAATCCTCATTTACACGTGCTGCACGCTCTAATAAACGTGAGTGGATGTAGAAC
>JACDEP010000060.1:0-5917 GCA_013816325.1 Methylotenera sp. | reverse complement strand
CTGGTGGACGGCGTAATAATAAAGAGATTTGACGGTAAGCAATTGCTTGTTTGGTCAAATCATCGTAAACGATCAATGCATCTTCACCGCGATCACGGAAGTACTCACCCATCGTACAACCCGCATACGGTGCCAAGAATTGTAATGCTGCTGAGTCAGACGCTGCTGCTGCAACAACGATGGTGTAAGCCATCGCGCCGTTTTCTTCAAGTTTACGCACCACGTTAGCGATAGTAGAAGCCTTTTGGCCGATCGCAACGTAGATACAGGTCATGTTTTGACCTTTTTGGTTGATGATGGCATCCACTGCAACCGCTGTTTTACCGGTTTGACGGTCACCAATGATCAGTTCACGTTGACCGCGACCGACTGGAACCATGGAGTCAACAGATTTCAAACCGGTTTGAACTGGTTGTGACACAGATTTACGGGCAATTACGCCTGGTGCTACTTTTTCAATCTTGTCGGTCATTTTTGCATTGACCGGGCCTTTGCCATCAATTGGTTGGCCAAGTGCGTTTACTACGCGGCCGATTAATTCCGGGCCAACTGGCACTTCCAAGATACGACCTGTACATTTACAGATGTCGCCTTCGGTAATGTGCTCGTAATCACCTAACACCACGGCACCTACTGAATCACGCTCCAAGTTAAGCGCAAGGCCGAATGTGTTGCCGGGGAATTCGATCATCTCGCCGGCCATCACATTTGAAAGTCCATGAATACGTACGATACCGTCGGTGACTGAAATTACCGTACCTTGGGTACGCGCTTCAGCCGAGGTAGAAAAATTTTCTAATCTGCTTTTAATCAGTTCACTGATTTCTGATGTAGATAACTGCATTTGCTGCTCCTAAGTTTTCTTTGCCTAAAGTTTTCTATGCCATGTCTTAAGCTGTAAGTGTGTAGGCTAAATTTTGTAACTGGCCTTTGACGGATGCGTCTATCACGGTATCGCCAACAATAATTTTGATGCCACCAATGAGTTCCGGATCTACAGAAACACTGGCTTCAATCTTTTTCCCGAACTTAGCTTCTAAACGTTTCACTAAATCTTTAGTTTCAGCAGCACTTGGTTGTGCTGCTGCGATAATTTGCGCGTCAAGCGTGCCTTCATCCAATGCTTTTAAATCTTCAAAAGCGGTGGTGATAGCTGGCAGAACTGATAAGCGGCCATATTCAACCAAGACTTTGATGAGGTTTTGCCCGTTTTCATTGAGCTTATCGCTTGTAACCTTTAAGAAAGCTGCTTCTAAATCGCTGCTTATTACCTTGGGGTCCCGAATATAAGCTTTCATCTGCGCGTCATTTGCTACAGCGCTTGCAAAACCTAACATCTCAGACCATTTAGCGAGTGCATTTTGCTCTTTAGCAAGCTTAAAAGCAGCAACTGCGTAAGGCCTTGCGATGGTTGATATTTCAGCCATATCTTATCCTTAAAGTTCCGCAGCAAGTTTAGACAACATTTCGCTATGCGCTTTGCCATCAATCTCTTTACGCAAGATTTTTTCAGCACCCGCTACTGCTAATGCGGAAACTTGTGCACGTAAACCTTCTTTAGCGCGGTTGACTTCTTGATCGATTTCAGCTTTTGCACCGCTTAAAATACGGTCGCCTTCAACCTTGGCATTGCCTTTAGCTTCTTCGATGATTTGCGTCGCGCGCTTTTCGGCTTGGCCAATAATCTCGCTAGCCTTTTGTTTTGCTTCATTCAGCGTTACTTCTGATTTTTTAGCGGCAACTTCCAAAGCACTTCTGCCTTCTTGGGCTGCAGCCAAGCCATCAGCAATTTCCTTTTGGCGGGTTTCAATCGCTTGTAAAAGCGGTGGCCAAACGAATTTCACTGTGAACCAAATCAACACAGCAAATGCGATAGCTTGTGCGATAAGTGTAAAGTTAATGTTCATTTTTGATCCAGATAAATATCATTAAAGCTTAAGTCGTTAAGCGGTAATTCATTACCAAAGATTAGTTTTTAAGTCCGGGAATTTAAAGCAAGTACCTAAAACTAATCGATGATGATTATTGAGCTACTACGCTTAATAATGGGTTAGCGAATGCAAACATCATTGCAAGACCAACACCGATAATGAAAGAAGCATCGATAAGACCCAATAGCAAGAAGACTTTACCTTGCAATTGTGGAATCATTTCTGGTTGACGTGCAGCGCCCTCTAAGAAGCTAGCACACATGATACCGATACCGATACAAGCACCAGCAGCGCCTAAACCGATGATAAGACCAATACCAACGCCAGTGTAAGCTTGGATCATTGCTAAAAATTGTACTGTTTCCATTTTTTACTACCCTCTCGTGAAAAGTTACTATTACTACTAAATTAAAATCATTACCAAACTAACTACAAACTACTTAAACCTAATACCTTAATTAATGGCTTTCATGCGCCATGGCTAAATACACCACGGTTAACATCATGAAAATGAACGCTTGTAAGGCCACGATTAAAATATGGAAGATTGACCAGCCAGCGCCAAGAATTGCACCAAAAATAGTGCCAGTCAGGCCTGTAGCTGCCCACAAGCCAATCAATAGAAAGATGACCTCGCCAGCATACATATTGCCGAAAAGTCGTAATGAATGTGAAAGTGGTTTTGAAACGTATTCGATAATGTTGAACGCGAAATTTGCGACGAACAATAGAGGACTTAAGATTAGGCCAACAAAGCCTGCCGCGCTTTTTGGCTTGAAGAATTTAGCGGCACCAAACGGGGCACAGAACAGTTCATGAATCCAGCCGCCCAGACCTTTAACTTTGATTGAGAAGAAAATCATGAGTAGCCACACTGCTAATGCCAGGGCGAATGTGGTGTTGATATCTGAGGTAGGAACACTACGCCAATGCTCCAAACCGAGTGGCGCGTATATAAAGTGATGCATGACATCTACAGGCAAAAAGTCCATGGCGTTCATGGCCAATACCCATAAAAATACTGTTAAAGCGGTTGGAGCAATGAAGCTATGACGATCGCCGTGGAAAATATTTTTAACTTGGTCATCAATAAAACCGAATACAAGTTCTACAAATGCCTGGCCTTTAGTCGGAACACCTGAAGTAGAAGCGCGAGCCACCCACCAAACCAAACCCATCACTAAAACGCCCAAAATCACCGACATGATCAAGCTATCGTAATTCAACATCCAAAAACTGCCGTTACCGACGGGTTTAGCATTAAAAGCTAAATGATGCGAAATGTATTCTGATGGGGTGAGTGCGTGTTCTGTAGCCATGATTATTAAATGTCTTCTCTAAACTCTATTTAATTTGCGATGTATCGTCATCTAATTTGCTAATAGCCGCGCCTGAGAACAGTGCAGCGGCCGCTAAACCCACAATCAGCGCAAACGGCACCAATTGCTTATAAACCTTGAACGTGATGAATAACACCACCACTACCACTAAAATCTTGATTGCTTCAGCCTTCAACAGATTAACTAAAATCGATGAAGCATCTTTTTTACTATCGCTACGTTGCGCGATTTTAGAACCGATGAATGCGCCCATAATCACAGGAAACCCACCTGCTAAAGCCGAAACACTAGCATGTGTACCAGAAATAAACAGTGCAATGATGGCCACTACTGCTGTTGCCGCTAATTGCCAGCGTAACATTCTGCTAAAAACGTGATTACTAGCTAAGCCGTTGTTTGAATTGTCCATCTTATTTTCATTTCAAGTTGAATTGAAATGGGCCTATCAGCAAAGTCCGCGATTTTGAATTATTAAGCAGATTTAGTCAAGCATAATGAGACACTTAGCGCTTAAGCTTTTGTGAATTAGCGAGAAATTTTCGCGATAATTTCATCCAACTGGTCCAAACTGGCATAACTGATTTTCATTATGCCTGCACCATTTTGACGCGCATTAATGCGTACCGATGCGCCTAATTTATCGCTTAGGGCTTCTTGCAGCCTTAAAACGTCATGATTAGTTTGGGTTTTATGACTTTGTTTAGTGGCGCCGGAACTATGCGTTTTAACAATGCCTTTCACCAAATCTTCTACTTCACGTACCGATAAATTATTTTGTATGATTTTTTCAGCAAGCATTACCTGCTGCGCATTATCCAGCCCGATTAAGGCACGGGCATGGCCCATATCCAGCTTGCTATGCATCAGCATGTCTTGAACTGGTGCACTTAGGGTCAATAGACGAAGGAGGTTAGAAACGGCGACTCTGGAGCGCCCAACCGCTGCTGCGGCTTTTTCATGTGTCATGGAAAATTCGTCGATTAGGCGCTTGATGCCTTGCGCCTCTTCCAGCGGATTTAGATTCTCTCGCTGAATGTTTTCTATCAGCGCCATCGCAAGCGCCGATTCATCGGCAATCTCGCGCACCAGCACTGGCACTTCTTCTAAGCCGGCTATTTGACTTGCACGCCAGCGGCGTTCACCGGCAATGATTTCGTAGTGCTCATCACTCCCTGTGACATTCGGTACATGACGCACCAGGATAGGCTGCATGATGCCCTGCGTTTTAATAGAGGCTGCCAGTGTTTGCAAAGCGGCATCATCCATATAGCTGCGCGGTTGATATTTACCTGGGCGCAGTTGGTCAACTTTAAGCATCAATAATGAATCGGCTTCGCCAACACTGCCCACATCGCCCGCTAGAAGGGCATCTAATCCACGCCCCAAGCCTTTTAACTTAGCCATTTTTTCTCTCTTTACTTAATTCTTTATCGGTAATTTCTTGCGCTAATTCTAAATAAGCCAATGCACCTTTAGATGTTTTGTCATAACTCAATACCGGCACACCATAACTAGGGGCTTCTGCTAAACGAATATTACGTGGGATGACAGTTTTATAGACTTTGTCGCCAAAATGACTGATAAGCTGCGCGGATACTTGTTGTGCAAGCATATTGCGGTTATCAAATAGCGTACGCAGCAAGCCTTCTATTTCTAAAGTAGGGTTTAAGTGTGCACGCACTTTTTTGATGGTATTCACCAAATCTGATAAACCCTCCAGTGCGTAATATTCGCATTGCATAGGAATCATCACCGCACTGGCAGCCGTTAAGGCATTGACCGTTACCAAATTCAGGGCAGGGGGACAATCCAGCAATACCACGTCGTAATTCCCATCCAATTTGCTGATAGCGGCTTTCAAGCGCGTTTCCCTTGCCAGCTCGTTTACCAACTCAACTTCAGCGCCTGCCAATTCCCGATTGGAGGGCGCGATATCAAAACCACCTTTTTCACTTTTAACGATGACTTCTTTGAGCGTTTTTCCCCCTATCAATACATGATAGATACTCAGCTTAAGATGTGCTTTATCTATTCCGCTACCGGTGCTGGCGTTGCCTTGAGGGTCTAGATCTATTAATAATACACGCTTACCCTGGCTTGCTAGGCTGGCTGCTAGGTTTACGCAGGTAGTGGTTTTTCCTACGCCACCTTTTTGATTGGTGATAGCTAATATTTTCATAGTTATTATTTTGTAGAAATAGGCGGGTGGAGGAATACCAGATGTCGTTCAGCCTGTAGGCTAGCAACATGCAGCGGTAGAATTCTAGTCACTTGTATATCTAAATTCAAGGCCTTAAGCGATTCTAGCTCGGCCATAGGCTGCACGCCTTTCATGGCTAGCCATTGTCCATTCGTAGCCAATAAATGCTTGGTTAGCTTGATAAATAAACTGATCTCAGAAAATGCGCGGGAGATAATCACATCAAATTGATGTTCGCTTTTAAGGTCTTCTACGCGGCCGGCTTCTACATGAAAATTGTTTAAATTTAACTCACCTTTGGCTTGGCGCATAAAGCTGGTTTTTTTCTGCACCGAATCAATCGCCGTCACCCGCAACTCTGGCAGGCAAATAGCCAAAGGAATACTTGGCAAGCCAGCACCAGCGCCAACATCCAGCAAATATTTGGCTTCTGACCTATCGAGTCT
>JACDEP010000178.1 GCA_013816325.1 Methylotenera sp. | reverse complement strand
CAATAGAGCCTGACCGAACGGGTACTGGTAATAATCCGCGCTGAATTTGATCAAAGCTAGCGTTTCTGCATCTAGCGGTTCCTCATCGGTGAATCCCTGGCTGACCGGTTTCAGCTTCTCAATCGGAAACTCGCTGCTATCTGCTAAAGCCATCACAATACCAATCTGGCTACGGCGCCCGAAAGGCACTAGCACCCGCTGTCCGACCTTTACTGCATGGCCACCGCTAAGGTAGTCAAACAAACGGTCTAGCGGTACATCTAAGGCGATTTTTAGTATGGGTTTAGTCAATGCAATGTTCTGATGAGAGTTTGATTAAAGAATGAGTTAAAATATCACTCTTAAAAATTTATTATTTTAGATTCGAATTTCAGCTTGAAAGCACATCTTACCGAATTACTGACCATTGCCGCAAAAACTATTGTTCAAAACAATGGCTCCTTGGACCTAGACAATCTTAACTTTACCTTAGAACGTCCCAAATCTGCTGAGCATGGCGATTTTGCCACTAACCTCGCATTGGTATTAGCCAAGCCGCTTAAACAAAATCCACTGGCGATTGCCATGCAAATTATTGAAGCGCTGCCAAGTAGTGATTGCATTGCAAAAACCGAGATTGCCGGCGCTGGTTTCATCAATTTCTTTTTGAATGCGCAATCGCAGCAAGCAGTGATCAACGAGATTTTAGCTACAGGGCCAAATTATGGCCGGAATAATATCGGTAAAGGGCAAAAAGTACAGGTTGAATTCGTCTCTGCCAACCCAACGGGCCCATTGCATGTGGGTCATGGCCGTGGCGCAGCAGTCGGTGATTGCCTGGCGCGCCTACTGTATGCCAATGGCTGGAACGTTACGCGTGAGTTTTACTACAACGATGCCGGCGCACAAATCGACAACCTTACATTATCGGTTGTCGCGCGTTGTAAAGGCATTGCCACCGATGATGCTAGCTTCCCGGAAAACGGCTACCGCGGGGAATACATCAACGATATTGCGACAGCCTTTTTAGCTGAAGAAACCGTGGTTGCTGATGATATGGAAGTAACGGCTAGCGGCGATATCAATGACTTGGAATCGATGCGCACATTCAGCGTAGCTTACTTGCGGCATGAGCAAGACTTGGATCTAAAGGCATTTCAGATCAAATTTGACGTGTTTTCGCTGGAAAGCGCTTTGTATACTGAAGGTAAGGTTGAGCAAGCAGTAGAAGCGTTAGTAAAAAGCGGCCATACCTATGAGCAAGAGGGTGCTTTATGGTTGAAAACCACCGATTTTGGTGACGATAAAGACCGCGTGATGCGCAAGACCGATGGCGGCTATACCTATTTCGTGCCCGATGTTGCCTACCATGCCGATAAATGGAAACGCGGTTTTGTACGGGTGATTAACGAGCAGGGTGCAGACCATCACAGTACGATTACTAGAGTTAGAGCCGGTCTGCAGGCACTGGATATGAGCATACCGCAAGATTGGCCAGATTATGTGCTGCACCAAATGGTGACCGTGATGCGTGGCGGCGAAGAAGTAAAACTATCCAAACGGGCGGGTAGTTACGTAACCCTGCGTGACTTGATTGAAGAAGTAGGTTGCGACGCAACGCGTTATTTTCTAGCAGCGCGCCGTTCAGATTCGCAATTGGTATTCGATATTGATCTAGCACGGGCACAAACTAACGACAATCCGGTCTACTACATTCAATATGCGCATGCGCGTATTTGCAGTGTACTGAATCAATGGAATGGCGATAAAGCTGCTTTAAACCATGTAGATTTAAGCTCATTGAATAATGCGCATGAAACGGTGTTGCTGCAACGTTTGAGCAGTTACCCGGAAACGGTAGCGAATGCGGCTACTGAGCTAGCGCCGCATACCCTTGCCAATTACCTGAAAGATTTGGCGAGTGACTTGCATAGCTACTACAACGAATATAAGTTCTTGATTGATGATGAAGCAGTTAAACTTGCGCGCTTGAGTTTAATTAGCGCCACCAAACAAGTATTAAAAAATGGGTTGGATTTACTTGGCGTTAGCGCGCCAGAAAAAATGTAAGGAGCATTTGAGCTATGAGTAGAGATTATAAACCAAGCGCTGAAAGACCTAAGAAATCCGGCAACAGCCCCTTATTAATTGGCTTACTGGTCGGCGTCTTGCTGGGCATTGCCGCGTCACTTTTCGTGATTATGTTCATCAAAGGTGGCGATAGCCCTTTTACAAATAAAGCCGGCATGGAAAACCATAAAACCAAGGCTAAAAATAATGTTGAAACTAAAGCGGATGAGCCTGGAGCAGATACCAGCGCCTTACCTACTGCGGAAAATCCAGCCAATAAAGATAAAACGCGTTTTGATTTCTATACCATTTTGCCTGGTAGCGAAACCAAGGTAACAGAAGAAGAACAGACAAAAATTAAGGACCAGAAACCGGTAGTGCAAGAAGCTTATTTCTTGCAGGCAGGTGCTTTTCAAACTGAGACTGAAGCCGATAACATGAAGGCAAAACTGGCCTTACAAGGTTTTGAAGCGGTAGTACAGACTGCGACCATTCCCGGAAAAGGCGTTTGGCACCGAGTGCGCGTTGGCCCGCTTAAAGATGTAGAGCAGATCAACAAAACTAAAACCGAGCTAGCCAGTAATGGCTTCAAGACCGATCTGATTAAGGTCAATACCAATAATAACCAGTAACCCGTTGGTAGCGTGTAGTAGGCGCTGTCAGCCAAATTGTAAGTTGTGCGTTTGATTGTGTGTTTAGTGGAATAAGTAAACCTGAATATAAATTAAGGAAAGTAAAATATGAAAATATTGTCACCGGTAAGAATTTTATTAAGCGCTTTAATGCTGTTCGTTTCTTTGAGCGCATTTGCAGCGGATCCAAAGCTGGGTACAGACTTCGATAAAACCCTGCAAGCGATTCCAACTGACACGCCGAATAAAATCGAAGTAACAGAGATTTTTTGGTACGGTTGCATCCACTGCTACCACATGGACCCGCTATTAAATGCCTGGGTGAAAAAATTACCGGCTGACGTAGTATTCAAGCGCATACCAGGTTTACCCCAACAAGCTTGGGCGCCAATGGCGAAAGCCTTTTATGCCCTAGAAGACCTAAAGTTGTCAGATAAATTGCATACCGCTTTGTTTGATGCCGTGCATAAAGAAAAAACGCTTAACCCAACCAATGAGCCTGCGGTCATCGACTGGATCAGCAAAAAAGGCGGCTTGGATAAGAAAAAAGTTGAAGATACTTTTAACTCCTTCTCTATGAGTAACCGCTTAAACCGTGCTGCGCAGGTCTTTCGCGCATCCGGTGCTACTGGCGTACCTAGCTTCATTATTGATGGCCAATTCATCACTTCAAGCACGATGGCGGGTGGCAATGAACAAGCCTTGAGTACTTTGGATTACATCATTACTAATATCCGTGCGGACAAAGCTAAAGCCGCAAAGAAGTAAGCAAAAAGTAAAAAATCCGGTAGGTAAATCACTGGTAAAGTAGCAAAGCCAGTCATTAAAAAAACCCGTTTTTACCCGAACGTAAAAGCGGGTTTTTTACGTCTATAATATTTAGAAAATTATCAGAGGTTTCAACATGAAAGTTTTTATTACTGGTGCTTCTAGCGGCATAGGCCAAGCACTTGCCACCGAATATGCAAAACGCCATGCCGATGAAAAAACTGTTATTGGCATAGCAGCCAGACGCAGTGAGCACTTACATAATCTCCAAGCCATTTTGCAAGATACCCACAAAATCAAATCCGTTATTTACCCTCTGGATGTACGTGATAGCGCAGCACTCGCATTAGCGGGGGCAGACTTTATCCGGCAATATGGTGTACCTGATGTCGTGATTGCCTGCGCTGGGGTTAGCCGCGGAACACTTACTGAATACCAGGAAGACATCGTAGCATTCCAAGCAGTGATGGATATCAATGTAATGGGGTTAGTGCATACC
>JACDEP010000059.1 GCA_013816325.1 Methylotenera sp. | reverse complement strand
TGCGTATCTTCCAGCATTTGAGTTAAATCGTCAGGATGTACAAGCTTCCGCCCTGCAGAAGCTGTTTGATCCAGCTCATCAGTGGTATATCCGTAGATTTCTTTCCACCTGGAAGATCGAAATACCTGATCTGTACGCATATCCCAATCCCACACGCCATCTCCCGCTCCTTCCAGAGCAAACTTCCAGCGATCCTCACTTACGTGCAAGGAAGTTTCAATGGAAATATGGTTTAACCAGGTTTTACGAACCAAGAAATAAAGAAGAAGCGATGTCAGCGTTATATAAGTCCAACCTTTATAGATGCTGTAATAAGCAAACTCTTCGGGAGTGGAAACTAGTGTCTGCAGAATTTTATCGCTGAAAAATATCCACAACAGGCCGGAAATGATATAGATAACGAAAATGCGGAAAGCAATTGAATGGGGAGTGGCTGACTTTTTTTTCCAAAAATTTTTCACTACGCTTGGCCTCAAGTGAGTTGCAGGCAATTTATGTGGCTAATTATTTCTGATGTCTTGATACATTGCAATGTTTATATTCTAATTTTGATATCAATTGGCCAGCCTTGAACGTTATATATGCCTAGCTCATAGAGTAATCCAAAAATGTGCGTTAGAAAATAAAGTTTGCGGCGAGAAAATAAAAATTGCGCAAGAATACTTAATTTAAATACTTAAAAAATAATAATCAGTCTTATATTAGTAAGTACCGTACTATCGCATTTCTATACCGCGAACAGCTTTTAAAGAATATTTAACCTTCTTCTGTCTTATCGTTTGCTGGTATTAGCTTTATGATCACATGGTCGGAAAGCCCATCTTAGCAAGCTTTGTGCGGTTATCATAATTTACCGAGTAAATAATTTTTAAGGTAAAATCCAGTCCTTGCCAGGGTTTGTAATTGTATTTACCTTGATTGCATTCCTTCGTATGAGGACATTGATAATAAAACCAAGCCTGTCGTTAACAGGCTTTTTTATTGATTACAATATTAGCAAATAGCTTTTTTTTAATTTTGGTGGAAGTTTTCAATGACCAATACTAATAAAGTAGACATATTACTGGTGGGCAGTGGCGTGATGAGCGCGACACTAGCGGCTTTATTAACTGAACTTGCACCTTCATTCAAGATGATGATGGTTGAGCGCCTACCTAACGTAGCTGCAGAAAGCACAGATGCATGGAACAACGCCGGAACGGGCCATGCCGGCTACTGTGAATTAAATTACACCCCTGCCACTGCAAACGGCGAAGTTGAGATTACTCGGGCATTGAATATCAATGCATCTTTTGAAGTGTCATTACAATTCTGGTCATACTTAATTGAACACGAAATTCTGCCTGCCGCTTCCAAATTTATTAACCCTACACCGCATTTAAGCTTTGTTTGGGGAGAGGCTGATGTAGAGTTTCTGCGCAAACGTTTCAATGCCTTGAAACAACATCACCTGTTTGCCGATATGGAATTCAGCGATGACCCCGCCACATTAAAAAACTGGATGCCACTGGTTATGCAGCATCGCAACCTGAACCAGAAAATGGCTGCAACCCGCGTGGGGTATGGCACCGACATTGATTTTGGTTCAATGACACGACATTTGCTGAATAACCTGCAAACAAAAAGTAACTTCCAACTGGCGCTCAATACCGAAGTACAAAGTTTGAAAAAACTCAAAAACGGCCACTGGCAGGTGAGCTTGCGTGATGTAAATGGCAAAAAGATACGAAACATTGAAGCAGCCTTTGTATTTTTGGGCGCCGGCGGCGGTGCATTAAAGTTATTACAACAGTCCAAAATTACTGAAAGCAATGGCTATGGCGGCTTCCCGGTTAGCGGGCAATGGCTGGTATGTAATAACCCCGAAGTGATTGCAAAACATAATAGCAAAGTCTATGGTAAAGCTGCCTTAGGCACGCCACCAATGTCTGTACCCCACTTGGACACTCGCATCATTAACGGTAAGCCTGCGTTATTGTTTGGACCTTATGCGGGGTTCACTACCAAATTCCTGAAGCAAGGTTCGTATTGGGATCTTTTCAAATCTCTTAAATTTAATAATATCAAATCAATCTTAGGTGTAGCGCGCCATAATTTTGATTTAACGCGTTATCTAATAGGCGAAGCGTTGCAAACGCACTTTTCACGCATGGCAACATTGCGGCATTTCTATCCGGAAGCGGTGAACGCAGACTGGCATTTAGAGAATGCCGGCAAGCGTGTGCAAATCATAAAGCAATGTGATGATAAAGGTGGCAAGCTAGAATTTGGTACGGAAATTGTTGCAGCGGAAGATGGCTCTATTGCGGCTTTGCTGGGGGCTTCGCCAGGCGCGTCTGTTTCCGTGCAAGCCATGATAAATGTGCTTGAACGGTGTTTCAGTACACAAATGCAAGATAGTGTCTGGCAACAGAAAATGAAAACCTTGGTGCCAAGCTATGGGGAGTCACTAATAGATGATGCAGCGCTATTAAAAAGCGTCCGGGCCCGAACACTTAAAACGCTGAATCTTACGTAATTACTTAGTTGCTGCCAAGCTACGCTGACGCCTAGCTTCATATAAACAAATCCCGCTTGCAACGCTTACGTTAAGGCTTTCTACAGAACCGAACATCGGAATAGTTACCAAGGTATCACATGTTTCTGCGGTTAATCGGCGAATCCCGTCACCTTCTGCGCCTAATACAATCGCCAGTGGGCCATCCAATTTGGTATTCAGTAAATTACTCGGCGCATCCATAGTAGTGCCGACCACAAAAACTCCAGCATCTTTAAGCTCACGGATAGTTCGTGCCAAATTGGTAACGGCAATAAACGGAACTGTTTCAGCCGCACCGCTGGCGACCTTGCGGACGGTTGCATTCAATCCCACAGCTCTGTCCTTAGGCGCAATCACTGCATGTACACCCATGGCATCAGCCACACGCAAACAAGCACCTAAGTTATGCGGGTCTTCTACACCATCCAATATCAGGAAAAATGGCGGCTCTGTTAAGTCAGATTCCAAAATGTCGTGAATATCTTTGTACGGTATGGGTGTATCTACCACGCGTGCTATCACGCCTTGATGACGGCCGTTCATGCCCGCCATGCCATCCAAGCGGCTACGTTCGACTTCCATAGTACGCACACCAGAAATCTCTGCCATTTTCAACAGGTCTTTCATGCGGGCATCCATACGGTCACGGTCAATCAAAATCTCTTGCACACTCGCACTGTGTTGGCGCAAACGGCTTAATACGGCATGAAAACCAAATAAAATACGGGCGTCGCTCATTCTTTACCTTAATTATTTCTTAAATTATTTTACGTTTAGTCTTTTTTTTGCTTGATATTGGGTCTGATTTTGCTGGGCTGGATTTCCCTATAGGTTTAACTGCACCTGCACCTTTTTTACTGGATTTGCTAACAGGTCGCGGTTTATCACTGGCTTTGCCCGATAAATTATCTTTAGATTTTGGCTTACGATTAAACTCATTATCAAAAGGGAATTTACTGGTTCCGGAGGTAGCATTAGGTGCTGGTTGATTGCTCCTGTCTATTTTACCACTTTCACTAGATGTCATAGGTTTGTTAGAATTCGCTTGAGTATTTGTTTCTAGTGATTTGTTTTTATTCACTAATATAAAATCAATCTTAGTAGTTTCCAAATCGACACGCGCAACTTTAATCGTTAAACGGTCCCCTAAACGATAGCGTACACCAGTACGCTCGCCAGCCATCTCATGCCGTGCCTTATCATAATGGAAGTAATCATTGCCTAGTTCGGTGACATGCACCAAGCCTTCTACATACACTCCATCGAGCGCTACGAACAAACCAAAACTGGTAACGCCTGCTACTGTACCTTCAAAAACTTCACCAATCTTATCTTGCATATAGAAGCATTTGAGCCAGTTGGTCACATCGCGCGTAGCCTCATCTGCACGACGCTCTGTCATAGAACATTGTGCACCTAGATTAGCCCAATCGCCCGCCTTATAGCGCTCTCCATTCAATACTGCCTTAATGGCACGATGAATTAATAAATCAGGATAACGCCGTATCGGTGAAGTGAAATGTGCATATGCTTCATAAGCTAAACCAAAATGGCCGACATTATCCGGGCTATAAACCGCTTGTTGCATGGAGCGCAACAACACAGTCTGTAATAACTGCGCATCAGGGCGCTCTTTGATACGCGCAAGTAATTTCCCGTAATCTTTAGCATGCGGTTTGTCACCACCACCTACACCAAAGCCGAATTCGCCCATGAACGCGCGTAATAGTTCCAGCTTCTCAGGTGTAGGGCCTTCATGAATACGGTATAGCGCCGGATGTTCATGGCTACTTAGGAAATCCGCTGCACATACGTTAGCTGCCAGCATGCACTCTTCGATGAGCTTGTGTGCCTCATTGCGTGTGCTAGGCTCAATACGGTCTATTTTGCCATTATCGTTAAATACCATAATAGTTTCTGAGGATTCAAACTCAATAGCCCCGCGTTTTTCACGCTGGACTAACATCAATTGGTAAACGCTGTAAAGGTTTTGCAGGTGTGGCATTAACCATTCGAATTCTTGTGCCAGTTCACCCTGCGGATTTTGCAGCATCTCGTACACCTTGGTATACGTCATACGTGCTTGCGAACGCATCACTGACGGGTAGAATTTGTATTGCTTTACGATACCTGAGCCATCTACCTGCATGTCACAAATCATACACAGGCGCTCTACATCGGGATTCAGTGAGCATAAGCCATTAGATAAGGCTTCCGGCAGCATTGGAATTACACGACGCGGGAAATACACCGAGTTACCGCGTTCCAACGCACTTTTATCCAGCGCATCGTTAGGCTTCACATAAAAACTGACATCGGCAATGGCTACGACCAAGCGCCAGCCTTTACCCTGCGGTTCAGCATAAACTGCATCATCAAAGTCACGGGCAGTTTCGCCATCAATAGTGATCAGTGGCATTTCGCGCAAATCGATGCGTCCGCGGTAATCGCCAGACTGCACAGTCCTTGGATAAGACTCCGCCTGTTTGACCGCCTCTTTACTAAATTCATGAGGAAGTTTGTGTTTACGCAAGGCGATTTCGATTTCCATACCGCTATCAGCGTAATTACCAAGAATTTCAACGATTTTACCCATGGGCTGGGCATGCGATGAAGGCTGTTCAGTCAACTCTACCATCACCACCTGGCCAGACTTGGCATTTAGATCTAAATGGTAAGGAATCAATATGTCCTGGTTAACACGTTTGTCTTCCGCAGCTACAATAGTAACGCCGCTAGTGCGAATCACGCGCCCTACCAAGTTCTGCGTACGGCGCTCAAGAACTTCTACTATCTTGCCTTCCGGGCGGCCTCGTCTATCCAGCCCACTCATGCGCACCATGGCACGATCGCCATGCATGACCTGTGACATCTCCTTAGGGCTTAAAAATAAATCTTCGCCCTTAAGTTTGGTTTTGTCATCCGGTATCAGAAACCCAAAACCATCTGGATGGCCTTGTACTACTCCGGAAATCAAATCGAGTTTGTCAGCAATACATAATGCCCCCTTGCGATTACGCATGATTTGCCCTTCCCTCTCCATTGCGCTCAAACGCTTGCTGAATATCTCACGCTCATCTGAACTGATATCCAACAAGGTATAAAGCTGCTCTGCACTCAGTGGAATGCCCTGCTCGCTCATTGTAGATAAAATGAGTTCACGGCTTGGTAATGGGGTTTCATAACGAGTCGCTTCACGCGCTGCGTGGGGATCTGTATTTCTTTTGTTATGTTTCGTGTTTTTTGTCATTGACAAAGCTTACCTTTAATATAAAATTCGACGCCTTTATCACGTGGCATAGTCATGAATAATTAGACATGCTAAAGTGATAAAAATCATATGCCCAGATGGCGGAATTGGTAGACGCGCTAGTTTCAGGTACTAGTATCGAAAGATGTGGAGGTTCGAGTCCTCTTCCGGGCACCACTCATTACAGTTGCACTATTCTACCCTATTCATTGAACTCTAAATATGTCACAAAACATTGAATTCGAATTAACCACAGATTATATCGAGCTTTGCAACTTACTCAAATTAGTAGGTTTGGCAGACAGTGGTGGCCGCGGCAAAGCCATGGTAGCAGAAGGCTTGGTAAAAGTAGATGGCCAACTAGAAACTAGAAAAACCGCGAAGATCCGTTCAGGACAAATTATTCTGCTCGACAACTCTCAAATTATCGTTAAATAATCTAGTTAGACAGCATTGCAACCGCCTGAGCGCGGCGCGTCACATTGAGTTTATGGAATATACGTTTTAAATGACTTTTAACAGTGTTTTGACTAATTTCCAAAATCATCCCAATTTCAGTATTGGTCTTACCTGATTTTACCCAATGAATGATTTCCAGCTCTCGAGCACTTAGTTCAGAAAATACTCGCGCAACAGTAGCTAAAGCGTTAGGCATTTCAATAGGCTCAATATGTTGAATTTTCCTAAGCACAGTATCAATATGGGGCATGATTAACCCCATCACAGAATCGCCGACATCAAAAATAGCTGGCTCATTGAAGAATACATATAAACACTCATTACTACCACGTACATCACTAACTCCATATACAAGTAATGAATTGGTTTGATTAAGTTTGCTGATGAAATCCATAGGCAGATTACCATCATGACGCGATTGAAGCTGATTAATCACGTACCAGCGACGGTCGTTTTCTATCCAGTGCCCATGAAGATACATCATCAAATCATCGACTTCCGCTGCTAAGTCCAGCACCATCTGCGTACTGATTCCCGTTAAGTTTGATGCTACATCGTAACTGAGGTTATTGGATTCTAGAGTATTTTCAAAATCTCCCCAGCTTGCCAATAATAAGTTATGGGGCAAAATTTCATTTACGCTATTTTGCAGCCAATTAAAAAAATCGATATGTTTATCAATCGAATAAGAGTGCTTAATGATTGAAAATATTTTTTCCAGATTTAAATTGTTAGCTTCCATTATTATGCGCCCCCTGTTTGGACAAAGTCCACCTGAAGAAAGTATACTCAGGGTCATACGTACTGTAAATTTTTTTAAATTTCAATAGCGCTAGAAAACAAAGTGTGAAATGAAGACTATGGAAGAGTTTGCTGGTGGCCATACGCTAACAAAGCCGCCCCTATCATGCCCGCCTGGTCATCCAAGCTGGCTAGATGAATATTCATCTTACCTCGTAAAGCAGGAATCAGGTCTTGTTCCAGTTGCTGGATAAATTTAGCCTGCATCAATGGCCATGCAGCACTCATGCCACCACCTATCAGTATATCCGTCACATCAATGGTTTTAAGGATATGTGCCAGTGCTTGAGCTAAAGAAATCCCCGCTAGCTCATAGGCGGCAATAGCCTGTGCGTCGCCCTGATTAGCCCGCTCAGCTATATCGACTGCTTCTAACTGCTGCCCAGTACTATCAAAATAACTGTTAGCTACACCAGTTGCAGAAGCGTATTGCTCCATGCAGCCTCGATTACCACAACCACACAAGCGCCCTTGCGGCTGAGTAATAATATGCCCCACTTCCATGGCAACGCCATGCTGCCCTTGGAATGGTAGACCATTCAAAATCAAACCACCTCCCACGCCTGTTCCCAGCCCAAGATAAATCATATTCTGTAGGTCATTGCCCAGGCTCATGTATTCACCATAGGCGGCGGCTAGGGCATCGTTTTGAGTGATAACGGGTAAAGCAATAAGCCGTTGCAGATCATTGCTCAAATCTACGTTACGCAAGCCAGGTAAATTAGGAGATTGGGAGATTGTTTGCGTGATTGGATCGATAAAGCCAGGAAAGCCTATGCCGACTGCCAGGATATCAGCGTGCTTTTCCTGAACGCTACTGATGGCTGAAGCAATGGTACTTAGAATTTTCTGGCAAGCGATATCTGCAGGATGAGACTTACAATAATCCGAGAAATCAGCCTGAAAGCGAGCTTCTTCTAACAATACGGCTTGATGATCAAAATACTGAACTATGCCCAAACGCAAGTTAGTGCCGCCAACATCTATTCCGATGAGCTTGGTCATATTGCAGATGGGTTATTTTTCCTGCCAGTACGCTCCACCACACCGGCGAAGAACTCTTCTTGCTCTGTGGTCAGTTGGCTCCAATCAAAACGCCAGTTCCAGTTTCCTGAAGCAGTACCAGGTGTATTCATACGGTGATGACCATCCAATGCAAGCAGATCCTGCATAGGAATAATGGCTAAGTAAGCTTTAGTTCCAAAAGCCAGTTCAATCAAATCCCGCGGCATGTTTACTTGGTGATCATGCGAATAAACACTACGAAGATAGGCATGCACTTGTTCGCGGTGATAATCATCCAGCGACTGGTACCAGCCTATGGTTGTGTCATTATCATGAGTGCCGGTATAAACTACGCTATCCACTTCAATATTTTGCGGTAGATAAGGATTATCTTCCTGGCCACTAAATGCGAACTGGAGTATCTTCATGCCGGGCAGATGATAACTCTCCCTCAACGCTTCAACTTCTTCGGTAATAATGCCTAAGTCTTCGGCAATCAGGGTAATACTAGGTAAAGAGCGCTTAATGGCTTTTAACAATGAACAGCCAGGCGCCTCGACCCAATGGCCGTTAAATGCTGTTTCTTCATTGATAGGAATTTCCCAAGCCGCTTCCAGACCCCTGAAATGATCGATACGCACCATGTCAAACAATGCGTTTTGTGTAGTCATGCGAGATACCCACCAGCTAAAATCCTCTGACTGCATCACTTCCCAGTTGTAATGCGGATTTCCCCAGCGCTGCCCGGTTGCTGAAAAATAATCTGGCGGCACACCCGCTACCACGGTCATGTTCTTAGCTTCATCCAGTTTGAATAAATTTGAATTTGCCCATACATCCGCACTGTCATACGCCACGAAGATAGGAATATCGCCAAAGAATTGGATGCCTTTGCTGCCTGCATAACTTTTCAAAGCCATCCATTGATTGAAGAAGATAAATTGGGTGAATTTAATGGCAGCGATTTCTTCTACCAGTTCAGTTTTTGCCATCTGCATCGTGATTTCATCACGGCATTTATAGACCTCCGGCCAATAGGCCCAACCTAGTTGGTTGAATTGGACCCTTAGCGCCAAAAACAAAGCGAAATCATCCAACCAATGCGCTTCTTTCGTGCAAAACTCGCTGAATTGCAAATGGAGCGGGGGTTTATCTTGCTGATGAAAAGCTTGGTAGGCTTTAATTAGCAATTTTGATTTATTCACTACCGGCTCTGCAAGGTCTTCCTTACTCAACAAACCCTGGAATTCTAATGTTTCTAAACTGATAAAATCCGGATTTCCGGCATGTGCAGATAAGCACTGGTACGGCGAGTTATCGGCATGCGGCATATTGATCGGCAATATTTGCCATACCTTTACCCCAAGTTTACTAAGAAGATCAATAAATCTCAGGGCTTCTAGGCCCAAGTCTCCCACTCCATAGGCGCTAGGCAAGGAGCTTATGTGCAATAGAATGCCCGCTTGGCGTTGCCTAAGATGCGCTATGTTGATAGGTTCAGTCATGTGCTTTTACAGTGATAAAATTTCAAAATAATGCATAAAAACTCAATAAATATCTAATGATTGCAAACTATAAATGCGCCATAAAATGCATACTTGCTAAGCTTGGCCGCGTCGCATAGTGCCTCCCGCATCAGGATTTCCTCCACCGGCACTAATCGCGATACTAAGCACTTTAGGCACTGGCTGCTTTAAAAGTGTGTAAAGGTTAATAAGGTTTCGACGATATAGCTTATCGAAGCTGGAAACACTGTCAGAGGAGTTGTAGTCGCCAAACCACCAGAACCAGTCAGAACCTTCGCAAATCGCCAGTTGGCGCTCACTGGCAGCCTCTTCTTCCGGATTTAATATATTTTGTTCAATCACGTAGTCGTAGACTTTCTTTGCATCACAAAGGAAATCCCAAGCTAAGTTCTTATCTTTACTGCCTATCCAAGTACTAAAAGTGCCATATACCCAGCTACCAGCAGCTATACCAGGTAATACTGGCGCAAGCAAGCCTTTGGCAGGCGATTGATACATATCTACGATATCGCTAAATGTAGTCATTTGAATATCAGGATGATTGGATAGCGCTGCATACAACTCTTTTAAGAAGTAAAAGCCGTTGTAAGGATAATATTCCCAAGCATTTTCACCATCTAGTATCACACTGACAACTTGCGAGGTCTGGCTATCATTGGCGTAATGAATGCTTTCCAAGGCATGCACAAAATCATTGACCGCATCACTTGAGTGCATTTTCCCGTATTCAAATCCAATTTTGTCCGACAGCAGGTCATCCCTAAAAAAACATAAAATATCTTGTTCACCATTGGTAATTCGGTAAGGCTTAAACAGATATTCGTTTTTGTCAGTTGCATCGAGATTGCATTTCCGCAGACTATTCGCAAGCACACCCTGGCCGGTTGCGGCCCATTGAATGCCATTTTCAGCCATTAACGACAGTGCCGCATGCGATACACCGCCCTCGGCAGGCCACATGCCGCGAGGAGGCTCACCAAATAGATTCTCATGATATTTTTTAGCTGTCAGCACATGTGCGATCGCCCGGCTTTGCCCACCTGGATATTGCGCGGTTTCCGGCAAAGGCGCATCCGGCATCGCATCACGGGTGCTTTTAAAATCAAGCAATAATGGCAATATTGGGTGGTAATAAGGGGTGGTAGAAATTTCAATCTGCTTAGCTTGCATAAGGGCACGGTAGCGGGGAATCAGGTTATTAATCGTTTCGCCTATTACCTGGAACAAGCTTTGACGATCCTCTATGGTGAAGAGCACACCTTTATTCATGAGCGATTGCACCACGAGATTATGGCGGCGCAAGCTTTCGCCGCACCACGCCAGGTGGTACCACACCAGTAAATCCGCCTTGTACTGTGCTGAGAGATAATAAAACTGATCGTCCGCCATCATTGGTTCAACCAATTGATAGAGCTGTAACAGCCTTTGATAATGCGGAAACGGGCTTAGCATCTTTTCATGATGACTTTTGAAGCAGCTTTGCACGACCAAACGGCATTGCGCGGGGCTAATAATATCCAACTCATTATTCACCAGCAAAGCCAGCAACGGGTCACGAATATCATTATTCGTGAATTGATTAGTATAGTCTTCCAGCTGTTCTAGCAAGATAGGCACAAAATTAAAGCTCACTCGCGCTTTAGGGTTCTGTTCCAAATGGTAGACCATATCGCTATAGTCTTTGATTGCATGTAAATAAGTCCAAGGAAGTACATATTCATTGGTGACTATATCTCGATAGTCGGGTTGATGCATATGCCAATACAAATTAAGGTGTAGCTTAGGGCGAACAGATTTCACTAATAAATAACTTTCTAAAGTACTGATTTATAGATTTTTTTGATTTATATCTATTTTACCCGATATAAGTCCTGCCCCAGCATATCTGGCGTAACTAACGTGATACCCTTCTCAGACACATAAAAACGTTTTGCATCTAACTCAAGATCCACGCCTATTTGCATACCTTCAGGTATATTACAACCGCGGTCAATGACTACGTTTTTCAAGGTCACATTCCTATTCACAATGACTTTAGGCAATATGACCGAGCCTTCTATTTTACTAAAACTATGCACACGTACATCGGAAAATAATACTGAATCATCTACGGATGCACCGCTAATCAGGCAACCACCTGAAACTAGTGAATCCGTTGCCACCCCCCGTCGCCCATCGCTATTGAATACGAACTTAGCTGGAGGCAATTGCTCCTGATACGTCCAGATAGGCCAATCGCTATCGTATAAATTAAGCTCAGGAACTACCTTGGTAAGTTCCATGTTCGCTTCCCAATATGCATCAATCGTACCAACATCGCGCCAGTAATGATTTTCGTTGGTTGCACCTACGCAACTATCGGTGAATCGATGCGCCTGGACCTTGTATTTCTTAATGAGGTAAGGAATTATATCGCCACCAAAATCATGGGTAGATCTCGGGTCATCTGCATCACGGATTAACTGCTCGTACAAGAATTTTGCATTAAAAATATAAATGCCCATGCTAGCAAACGCCTTAGTGGGGTCATCTGGCATATGTTTTGGGTGATCTGGCTTTTCTGCGAACTCAATGACGCGGTCCATGTCATCTACCGCTAGCACCCCAAACCCTTTAGCATCTTCTAAGGGCACATTAATACAAGCCACCGTCATATCGGCGTTGCTCTTAACATGCG
>JACDEP010000177.1 GCA_013816325.1 Methylotenera sp. | reverse complement strand
CACTTACTTTCACCACAATTCAAACAAGTCAAACAACCATCCATCACAATGCTGGCTTTGGTTTGGCATTTATTGCAAAGCTGTGCGCCTTTAGGGAAGCCTTCTGTATTCATCTCTTCGCCTGATTTGGCGTGTTTTTCCAGATATTCAGTTTTTTTCTCTTCAACCAGTTTTTGCTGATGTTCATCAAGCCCTGTTTTTTTCAGCATGCCGATAGATTGCAGGTGTTGCTCCACCACTTCGCCAATCTCTGCTACTAGGCTAGGTACGAATTTGCCACCTTTTTTAAAGTAGCCGCCGCTTGGTTCGAATACGCTCTTAAGTTCTTCTACCAAGAATGTGACATCACCCCCTTTACGGAAAACGGCGGACATAACGCGCGTGAGGGCGACAATCCATTGAAAATGGTCCATATTTTTGGAGTTGATGAAAATCTCAAACGGGCGGCGGTGCTCTTGTGACGTGCCTTCGTGCATGACCACATCATTAATGGTGATATACAGCGCGTGCTCCGTGACCGGCGTTTTTACCTTATAGGTTGAACCCGTAATTTTTTCAGGGCGCTCTAGCGGCTCGCCAAGTTGTACGATTTTTGCATTGGCTTCTTTAAGCTCCGCTGTTTTTGCTTTTTCTTCATCATTGACTAGCGCATAGCCGGTGATTTTTTTCTCAATTTTAACTGCCATGTTGTTCTCCTTTGAGGCTAAGCCTCATCACTTTTTAGGTATTGTTCTAAGCGTTGCGTGTGTAGTTAAGGCTAGGCGCGTTTGGATTTTTTACCGGAATGTACAAGTAGTACATGAGGATATAAAAATATAAACGTAACACTGCCTTAACAAACAAAGCAACTTAGAACTTGCCGTAATAACCTTCTTTTAATGCATCGTATAGATTCGCTGCCGAGTGAATCTCACCATCGTATTCAATCTCTTCGTTACCTTTCACTTCCAGATCTGTGCCATCTTCCAGCGTGAATTTGTAGGTAGTGTTTTCCAAATCTTTTTCAGTGACCAATACGCCTTGGAAGGCTTCTGGGTTAAACCTGAAAGTGGTGCAACCTTTGAGGCCTTTGTCGTAAGCATAGAGGTAGATGCTTTTGAAATCTTCAAAATCATAATCGGTTGGCACGTTGATGGTTTTTGAGATTGAGCTATCAATCCATTTTTGTGACGCGGCTTGAATATCCACATGGGCTTTAGCCATGATGGTTGAAGAATCCAGAAAGTAATCTGGCAATTGTTCTTCAGGTTTATCGCTAAATGGCATGGCGCTAGGATTAATCAATTCACGGTAGGCTAATAGCTCGTAAGAGAATACATCGACTTTTTCTTTCGACTTTTTACCTTCGCGAATCACGTTTCGTGCATAGTGATGCGCGAACGATGGCTCGATACCGTTACTGGCGTTATTCGCTAGCGACAGCGAGATAGTGCCGGTTGGCGCGATTGAGCTATGGTGCGTGAATCTAACTCCCTTAGTCGCGATTTGGTTACGCAAACCTTCCGGGAACTGCTGCATGTAGCGGCTATATTTACCCAACAACACTTTACCTGCAACTTTGCTGCCGACTTTAATGCCATCTGCCGCCATTTCTGGGCGTTTTGCCAGCATATCTGCCGTGACTTCAAACTTCTCATCCATGATAGGTGCCGGGCCTTTTTCTTCAGCCAACTGCACGCCCACTTCCCAACCGACTTCTGCCATCACGCGGGTGACTTCATCAGTGAACTTGATAGATTCTTCTTCACCGTATTTCATTTTCATCATGGTGAAGGTTGAGCCTAAACCTAAATAACCCATGCCGTGACGGCGCTTGCGTGCGATTTCGTCACGTTGCTGTTGCAGTGGCAGGCCGTTGATTTCAACGACATTATCTAGCATGCGCGTGAAAATTGAGACCACCTCACGATATTCCGCCCAATCGAAAAAAGCCTCGTCAGTGAATGGTTTTTTAACGAACTTAGTCAGGTTCACCGAACCTAGCAAACAAGCGCCATAAGGTGGCAGAGGTTGTTCTCCACATGGATTGGTTGCGCGGATATTCTCGCAGAACCAATTGTTGTTCATTTCGTTCACACGGTCGATGAGGATAAAGCCTGGTTCAGCAAAATCGTAAGTGCTGGACATAATCACATCCCACAAGCGGCGCGCCTTAATGGTTTTGTAAACCCGGCAAGCCACTTTACCTGCGTCTAGCCCATGATCTTGCGTTAAGTATTTACCTTTTACTGGCCACTCACGCCATACCACTTGTGTTTCATCGTTCACGTTCAGGCCATCAATGATGGCTTCTTTTTCTGTTACAGGGAAAGCCAGCTTCCATTCAGAATCCGCTTTTACCGCTTCCATGAATTCTTTAGTAATCAAGCAGCTCAAATTGAATTGGCGCAGACGGCCATTTTCACGTTTAGCTTTGATGAAGTCAGTGACATCCGGATGTGAAATGTCAAACGTGGCCATTTGCGCACCGCGGCGGCCGCCTGCGCTGGATACGGTGAAACACATTTTGTCATAGATATCCATAAAGCTTAAAGGGCCGCTGGTATATGCGCCAGCGCCAGCCACAAATGCGCCTTTTGGACGTAATGTAGAGAACTCATAACCGATACCGCAGCCGGCTTTGAGGGTCAGCCCTGCTTCATGCACTTTGCCTAGGATGTTGTCCATGCTGTCTTCAACCACGCCAGAAACCGTGCAATTGATGGTTGAAGTAGCTGGTTTGTGCTCCAACGCACCTGCATTAGAGGTAATGCGGCCTGCTGGAATAGCACCACGGCGCAATGCCCATAGGAATTTCTCATGCCATTCATGGCGTTTCTCTTCTGTAGTTTCTACATCTGCCAATGCTCGCGCCACGCGCGAGTAGGAATCGTCGATGTCTTTATCAACATGCTCGCCTTGCTTAGATTTCAAACGATATTTTTTATCCCAGATGTCGAGCGACACCGGTTGAATGGGAATCTCTTTTTCCGTATTCAAACTATTGGCATATTTATTACTTTTTTCGTTTGCGATCTGAGCAGTTTCGACGGCTTTAAGCATGGGTTGTATCCTTTATTCATAGAATTGTTCACTAAAATACATGTGAAAAAAACCGGTTTTTATTAATTATACTGACACTGAATCACTTACTTGATGTAGCAAAACTCACTACTTAACTTTGTAAAGCCAAAAAACTATTTAACCACAACATATTGTGCTTTTTTTGTTAATTTAGTCATTTTGTAGTAGTGGGTCAAGCAATTTTTTTACCAAAAAATCGACGAAATTTCAACATTTCATCTTGTAAATTTGAGAAGCCAGACTGGGATTGGTTTACAACGCGATGCTAGTTTGAATACAAAATCGGTCACGTAAAAAAATTGTGCGAAAATAGCAAAATGACAAGAACGATCTATACTGTTTTACTCTATTTACTGCTACCTTTTGCCCCGCTAAAATTATTGTGGCGCGCTAGGAAACAGCCTGAATATTTACAGCATTGCGCAGAGCGTTTTGGCTTTTATAGCGCTACTGTAAAAAAACCGATTATCTGGCTGCATTGTGTGTCTGTAGGTGAAACCCGCGCTGCATCATTATTAGTTAAACTATTACAAGCTGAGTTCACTGGTCATCAAGTATTGCTTAGCCACACCACGCCAACAGGCCGTGCCGCTAGCGAGCAGTTATTTGGTGATAGCGTGCAAAGAGTCTATCTACCTTATGACACGCCCTTTGCAGTGAGCCGCTTTTTATCACACTACAAACCAAGTATCGGCGTACTGATGGAAACCGAGTTGTGGTTCAATTTGATCCAGGCCTGTAAAGACAAGAATATTCCACTGCTATTACTTAATGCCCGGCTTTCAGCGAAGTCTGCCCAGGGTTACACCAAACTAGGCAAGCTTATGCAAGAAGGCTTGCATGACTTAACAGCTATAGGCACGCAGGCTGATGCAGATAGTCAACGATTCCAGGCTCTAGGTGCACAGAATATCAGCGTGATGGGTAATATCA
>JACDEP010000176.1 GCA_013816325.1 Methylotenera sp. | reverse complement strand
AGATGGTACGCCTACTAGCTTACGGCAGTTTACCTGCGTCTATCCTGACCACGCTATATCTGCGGCAAATGGATATTGCTTCTGATGCGGCGGTCAGTAATATTAAATTCTGGTTGGGAATAGCGTTGATTATCACGTCATTCTCAGTCTTGTTCCGTAACCAGCTTGCTGCACTATCAAAGCGTGAGCATTTGATCAACGCTGAATGGACGCCTTATTTAACGGTGGCTCTTGGGGTGATGCTCGGCTTTTTGGTCACATTAACCTCTGTGGGGGCTGGCGCTCTAGGGGTAACTGCTTTGCTGATTATTTATCCAAAGCGTCCAATCACTACGATAGTCGGTACCGATGTTGCTCATGCCGTTCCTTTGACTCTGCTGGCAGGCTTAGGACACGCCAGTTTAGGCACCGTGGATTACAAGTTACTCGGCATATTGCTGATTGGCTCTATCCCTGGCATCTGGATCGGCAGCCATTTGAGCTCTAAGCTTGCTGAACATTGGGTGCGAATTGCCTTGGCTTTGATATTGATTTTTGTAGGTGTGAAACTTGTATTTACTAGTTAACTATCCCTTCAAAACCTCAAATAAAGTATGAAGACGAGCGCGTTTTCCTTTAAAATATAGAGCTTGCTAAAAGTGGGCATTGTTAGGAAAAGTTAAAACTAAAGCATTATGTATAAATACGATGAAATCGATCAGCAAATCGTCAATGAACGCGTTGCACAATACCGCGACCAAGTACGTCGTTACTTGGCAAAGGAACTGAGTGAGGACGAGTTCCGTCCTCTACGCCTGCAAAATGGCTTATATATCCAGCGCCATGCGCCGATGCTACGTATTGCTGTGCCCTATGGCATGCTTTCAAGCAAACAATTACGCAAATTAGGTGATATCTCCAAACGCTACGATCGCGGCTATGGTCATTTCAGTACACGTCAGAACCTGCAACTTAACTGGCCAAAACTTGAAGATACGCCTGATATTTTGGCTGAACTTGCTACTGTTGAAATGCACGCCATTCAAACCTCTGGTAATTGCATCCGTAATATTACGACAGACCAGTTTGCTGGTATCGCGCCGGATGAAGTGATTGACCCACGCGCCATGGCGGAAGTGATGCGTCAATGGAGTACATTCCACCCTGAGTTCGCTTTACTGCCACGTAAATTCAAAATTGCCGTATCCGGTACTAAACACGACCGCGCCATTGTGCAAGCGCACGATATCGGCATGGAGTTCTACCTGGATGACAATGACAAAGTCGCCATTAAAGTGTGGGTAGGTGGCGGTTTGGGTCGTACGCCTATCCTCGGTTCAGTAATCCGTGAACACCTTGAGTGGCAACATGCACTAACCTATTGTGAAGCAATAATCCGTGTGTATAACTTGCATGGCCGTCGCGACAATATGTATAAAGCGCGTATCAAGATATTGGTGAAAGCTTTGGGTATTGATGAGTTCCGCAACCAAGTAGAAGCAGAATGGCTGCATCTTAAAGACAGCCCTAACACTATTACCGAAGCTGAACTAGCGCGCGTTGCAAAACATTTTGAAGCGATGCCTTATGAAACTTTGCCTGCATATGACTTAAGCTTTGATGCAGCAATCGCCAGCAACCCAGCCTTCGCGGCCTGGGCAAAACGCAGCTTACATGCACACAAAACCTTAGGTTATCGTGCAGTGACGCTTTCGCTTAAACCACATGGTAAAGCGCCTGGTGACGCAACTTCTGAGCAAATGCTGGTAGTGGCTGATTTGGCGGATGCTTACAGCTTTGGCGAATTACGTGTGTCGCATGAACAGAACCTGATTCTTGCTGATGTAAAACTAAGCGATATATATGCCGTATGGGAAAAAGCCCGGGCGAATGGATTAGCTACTCCTAATATTGGTTTATTAACTGACATTATTTGCTGTCCTGGCGGCGACTTCTGCTCACTTGCGAATGCCAAGAGCATCCCGATTGCAGAGGCTATTCAAATGCAGTTTGATAATTTGGACTATTTGCACGATATCGGTGATATCGAATTAAATATTTCCGGTTGTATGAACGCATGTGGTCATCACCATGTAGGCCATATCGGTATCTTAGGCGTAGATAAAGATGGCTCTGAGTGGTATCAAGTGACCATAGGTGGCAAGCAAGGCAATGATGCTAGCATTGGCGCCGTGATTGGCCCCTCTTTCGCGGCAGAAGAAATGCCTGGCGTTATCCAGCGCCTGATCGATGTATATATCCAAGAGCGTACTCCCGAAGAACGCTTTATTGATACCGTGCGCCGTTTAGGTATCGCGCCATTTAAGGCTCATGTATATGCAGATAAAAATTTAAGCCGGGAAGTAAAGAATGAGGCAGCGCATGTCTAACCTGATTCTTAAAGATCATATCGTTGCAGATGACTGGACCTTAGTTCAATTACCAAAAGTTGAACAGGAAGTACGGATGCAAGCTGGCAAAGTGGTGATGTTCAAGCTTACTGGCGAAAATACCACGAGTGTCGAGCAAATTGTGAATACTGTTATTCCGTCTACCGGCAAGGTAATAGTACCTTTGTCAGTTTATTTAGCGCGTAAAAGTGAGCTTACAAGCCGCCTAGCCAATAAAGAGCTCGGCATTTGGCTGGCAACACATGAGGTACTAGAACATCTCACTGCTATAGAAGCTGACTTAAACGTGCTCCCGCTAATCGGCGTGCATGTCGAGCGCTTTGCGGACGGTCGTATTTTCTCTATCGGCAATTTGTTACGTACGCGCTATGGCTATAAGAACACCTTACGTGCTTTTGGCGACGTGCTGCGCGACCAATTGTTTTTCCTGAAACGCTCAGGTTTTGATAGCTATCTGATTCGTGCTGATAGAAGCGCAGAAGAGGCATTACAAAGCTTAAAAGATTTCACGCAGCCTTACCAAGGCGCCGTAGATAATACGCAGCCTGTATGGCGCAGAGTGAACAGAAGTGCATAAATGAGCGGTGAAGTCTCCTTTCTAAAACCGGTTGCTAGCAACCCGACAACGACACCACAATTGGCCGCAGAGCTGCAAGCCTCGGTACTCTTGAAGCGCGCCAATGTTCTGCAGTTGCTTACAAACGCAACCCAAGAGTTCGGCTCCAACCATGAAATCACCTTTGCGAATAGTATGGGTGCTGAAGACATGGTGTTGACGGACATCATCCTGCGCGAGCAATTAGCGATTGAGATTTTTTCCTTGGATACAGGCCGTTTACCGACTGAAACCTACGATTTGATTGCCGAAACCGAGAAAACTTACAACACCAAGCTCAAGCTATTCTTTCCGCAAGCACAAACCGTGGAGCTTTACGTAAGGACTAATGGCATCAATGCCTTTTACGAAAGCATAGCGCTACGCAAAGGCTGCTGCTATATGCGCAAAGTAGAACCATTACAACGCGCTCTGGCTGGAAAAAAAGCATGGATCACGGGCATGCGTGCTGAACAATCGGCAACGCGTACCGATTTGGCCTTTCGCGAATTTGATCAAAATAACAAACTTGAAAAATTCAATCCACTCAGCGATTGGACTGAAAAAGAAGTTTGGGCTTATATCCGCATGTTTAGTGTGCCTTATAACAAACTGCATAATCAGTTTTACCCAAGTATCGGTTGTGCTCCTTGTACGCGCTCCATCGCTATGGGAGAGGATGTAAGGGCTGGGAGATGGTGGTGGGAAAATGCAGATAGCAAGGAATGTGGCCTTCACGTTAAAAGTTAGTGCGATGTTGAACACTATTGAATGTCACTACAATACAGTTAATCTAAATAATTAAGTATATAAAATAAATAATTGAATATGTTAAATAAAAAATCACTTTCTCACCTAGACTGGCTGGAATCAGAAGCCATCTACATTCTCCGAGAAGTTGCGGGCCAGTGTTCGAACCCCGTACTGCTATTTTCAGGCGGCAAGGATTCCTTATGCATATTGCGCCTAGCTGAAAAAGCTTTTCGCCCGGGTAAATTCCCCTTTCCTTTGATGCATA
>JACDEP010000058.1 GCA_013816325.1 Methylotenera sp. | reverse complement strand
ACCCAAATCACCTTCGTTTAACGTTGCTGCTGCGTTACCATCTTTATACAATGCTAAGACTTTAGCTTGCTTCTCAAGGGAATCGTAGCCGTGGAAGGTCGTACCTGTGCCGATGTATTCCAAGTGGGCAGCCATTTTAAATTTTCCGGCAGAACGCGCTTGTTCTTTTTGCATGACCATTGCAATGTCAAAGCGAAGGTCATTCACTTTAAAACCTTTTTCTCGGCAAATGTCAGCAGTTAAATCGAGCGGAAATCCATACGTATCATGCAGCTTAAAGGCCAAGTCGCCATCAAATACCGTATCGCCTGATTTAGACATTTTTGTAAGTTCAGCTTCAAGTATTGCCATACCATTTTCAATAGTTTCAAAGAAACGGTCTTCTTCGAGCTTCAGCATTTCAGTGATGCGCGTTTGGTTGGCTTTGAGTTCTGGATAAGCAGAACCCATTTCATTTGCCAGATCTGCCACCATTTTATGGAAGAAGGCTCTGCGTGTGCCTAACTTGTAACCATGGCGAATAGCGCGGCGGATAATGCGGCGCAGCACAAACCCACGGCCTTCATTACCAGGGATTACGCCATCGGCAATCAAGAAAGAACACGCCCGAATGTGGTCAGCCAATACCTTTAAGCTGGGGCTGGATAAATCATTAGTTTTTGTTTCGCGCGCGGCTGCTGCAATCAAGCTTTGGAACAGGTCAATCTCGTAATTGGCATGCACGTGCTGCAATACCGCAGAAATGCGCTCCAAGCCCATACCCGTATCAACACTTGGTTTCGGCAAACTGTGCATCACGCCCGCTTCATCCCGGTTGTACTGCATGAATACGTTGTTCCAGATTTCAATGAAACGGTCACCGTCTTCATTTGGGCTGCCTGGTGGCCCCCCAAAATGGTGGTCGCCGTGGTCATAGAATATCTCAGTACATGGGCCGCAAGGGCCGGTGTCGCCCATCATCCAGAAGTTGTCAGATGCATAACGTGCGCCTTTGTTATCGCCAATGCGAATTACGCGCTCAGGCGGCACGCCCATGGTTTTTGTCCAGATGTCATATGCTTCGTCATCTTCTGCATAGACTGTAACGGTTAGTTTATCTTTTGGTAATTTAAAGACTTCGGTGAGCAATTCCCAAGCGTAAGCAATAGCATCTTGCTTGAAGTAATCGCCAAAGCTGAAGTTACCCAACATTTCAAAGAAGGTGTGGTGGCGAGCGGTGTAACCTACATTTTCAAGGTCATTATGCTTACCGCCAGCGCGTACACATTTTTGGCTGGAAGTTGCGCGGGTGTAAGGACGTTTGTCAAAACCCAGAAATACATCCTTAAATTGGTTCATACCTGCGTTGGTGAAAAGCAGGGTAGGGTCGCTGTGCGGCACTAATGAGCTTGAAGCAACGATTTCATGGCCTTTGGAAGCGAAATAATCCAAGAATGCCTGGCGAATTTCGTTGCTGGAAGGAGCAGTGCTTAGTTTAATTGTCATTACAAGATTTGCTTTTTGTATTTTCTATCGATAGAGCATTAGTCGTTAAGTTCATCGTCACTCAGCGACGCATTGTTTAATATTTTTTTGATTACATCAAAACCAAACCCTCGGCTTTGCAAGAACCTTGCTTGCTTGGCCCATTCTGTTCGAGTTTTTGGCGCATCATGATATTTTTTACGCCATACTTCACGAGCATTTGCCATTTCGTTGGTTTTTACATCGCTCACTGCACTGGCAATCAGGTCATCAGAGATACCTTTTTCACGTAATTCATTAGCTACCCGCGCGCTGCCAAACTTGGCTCTCCGTGCATGAACCAGTTGCTCAGTAAAACGTTCATCAGAGAGCCAGCCACGCGCTTTAAAATTATCCAGCAACGCTGGAATATCATCCGATTCTTCGGCAAACGCCTTGAGTTTCTTGCCCAATTCAACATAGGAATATTCGCGTTTAGCCAAGTAATCCAATGCGCGCTGCCGTAAGCTTTTGGGCTGGAATTCTATGCGTTTTCCTTTATCGTTTTGTTAAATTGTAGTTAATCTTCTTCAGTACGTTTAGCAACTAGGGTGTCGCCAAGCGCTTTAATATTGGCGCGGATCTTCGCATCGATCTCATTAGCAATCGCTGGATTCTCTTTTAAGAATTGACGTGCGTTGTCTTTACCCTGACCAATCTTTTCACCATTGTAGCTATACCAAGCACCGGCTTTTTCCACAAATTTTGCATTCACGCCCAGCTCAATGATTTCGCCTTCACGTGAAATGCCTTCTCCGTACAAGATGTCAAATTCAGCCTGCCTGAATGGCGGCGCTACTTTGTTTTTAATCACTTTTACGCGCGTTTCAGAACCAGTGACTTCATCACCTTTTTTAATCGCACCAGTACGGCGAATATCTAAGCGTACAGAAGCATAGAACTTAAGCGCGTTACCACCGGTAGTGGTTTCCGGGTTGCCGAACATCACGCCAATCTTCATACGGATCTGATTAATGAATATCACCAAAGTGTTGGTACGTTTGATATTACCGGTGAGTTTACGTAAAGCTTGGCTCATCAACCGTGCTTGCAGACCCATGTGTGAATCGCCCATTTCGCCTTCAATTTCAGCGCGTGGGGTAAGTGCTGCCACCGAATCAATGACTACGATATCTACCGCACCGGAACGCACCAGTGAATCGGCGATTTCTAAGGCTTGTTCGCCGGTATCAGGCTGTGAAATAAGTAAATCAGGAACATTGACGCCGAGTTTTGCTGCATATTGTGGATCTAGCGCATGTTCCGCATCAATAAAAGCTGCGGTGCCGCCTATCTTTTGCATTTGCGCAATCACTGAAAGAGTCAGCGTAGTTTTACCTGAAGATTCCGGGCCGTAGATTTCTACAATTCGACCGCGCGGCAAGCCGCCGATGCCTAAAGCGATATCTAAGCCTAATGAGCCGGTAGAAACTGCTTGGATGTCCTCACCAATATCACCATCACCCATACGCATGATGGAGCCCTTGCCAAATTGTTTTTCAATTTGTGAAAGTACAGCGGCAAGTGCTTTGCTTTTATTGTCATCCATGGTGTTTTGCCTTTATTTTGAAGTGCTTAAATTAACCTCTAATTATTCCATAATTTGCTAGTTAACGTAAGTGTTACCGCAATCTTCACAGGTGTAATTTGATGTAAAGGTTATGGTTTCAGTCAACGAGCAGGATTAAGATACGTTTTCTAGGTGTGGAAATTATTAATGGAGAAGCACTATGAAAACCTTACGTTCTATATTTGCTGTACTTGCCATCGGTTTGGCACCCTTTTCTATCGCGCAGGCGCATGATTCTTTTAGCTTCGGCTTAAATATTGGCGGCTTCGGGCCTCCGCCAGTGGTGAGGTATTACTCGCCGCCGCCAGCAGTTTATTATGGCGGCGTACCTGCTGTATTTTATAGCCCAGCACCTCGCTATTATTACGAGCCCCGTGCTTCATTCCGCTATTATGATAACGACCACCGTCGCTATAACAGGGGTTGGGGCCATGGTGATAGAGATGGTAGGAACTGGGGGCGCGGTGACCGTGATGGTCGTGGTTGGGACCGTGGTGGTCATCATGACCGCGATTAAATTTTCACTAAACTAAACCAATATTTTAATTAAGTTCACCATCAGGTGTTGTGCCGCCTGGTGGCGAATTATTTGCCTATCGCCTATCAGTAGTTGGGTAGAGGAAGTCGTCACAAAGTCTTTCCCACCCCAGGCAAAACACACGGTACCCACTGGCTTTTCAGCGCTACCGCCATCAGGTCCTGCAATGCCGGTGATGCTGGCTACGATATCTGCCTGGCTATTGTTTAATGCACCCTTTACCATTGCTATTGCCGTCTGTTCGCTGACTGCACCAAATTTTTCTAAGGTTTCCGCAGGCACACCCAACATACGCTCTTTTGATTGGTTGCTATAAGTGATGAAAGCGCAGTCAAACCAAGCGGAGCTACACGGTAGCGCGGTGATATATTCAGCAGCTAAACCGCCGGTACAGGATTCTGCCAAGGCTAATTTCAGGTTTTTAGACCTCAATATTTCGCCTAATTGTTTAGATAAACTAAGCAGTTCCTTATACATGGCTGACTATCCAAATGAAGCATTGCAGGCAAATAATGGCATAGACTGCAGCTAGCAAATCATCGAACATCACACCAAAGCCATTCTTGAATTTGACTTCTGATTGACGTATCGGGTACGGCTTCCATATATCGAATAAGCGGAACAGTAGAAAGGCTACCAGCCACCATTTCCATTGATATGGAGTGAAAGTAAGCACTAACATTATCGCAACGATTTCGTCCCAGACAATACTGCCATGGTCAGCTACTCCAATGGCCTTGCCCGTAAAAGCGCAGAAGTAAATGCCGATGGCGAACATTATGGCAATTACTAAAAGTTGCATCGTTATTGGATAACTTGAGATTAGCCAGAATAGTGGTAAGCCTACCAAGGTGCCAAAAGTACCCGGCGCTACTTTTGCCAAACCGCTACCAAAGCCTAAAGATATAAAATGCGTAGGATGGCTTAGTAGAAATCGAATATTGGGCATTTAAGTTTAGTGAGTGACTAATTAAAATGATTATAGCCAGTTTGAGCGACTTGGATGGGATTGCCGCCAGTATCTACTACATTGATACCATGGGTGGCAGTGATTTTTCCAATTTTAACTACCGGTATGTTTATATTTTTTGCCGCTATTAAGATATTTTCCGCATGCCGTTCTGGCGCGGTAAAACACAACTCATAGTCATCTCCGCCAGCCAATACATATTGCTGGAAAGCCGGTGTTTTCAAGTGTTTTTTGATATAGGTAGAGGTCGGTATTGCATCCAGGTGAATCTCAGCGCCAACATTGGAGGCTTTCACAATATGCCCCAAATCCGATAATAAGCCATCGGAGATATCCAGGCAGCTATGTACCAAACCACGTAATGCTAAGCCTAATAGAACGCGAGGTTGCGGACAATGCAAGGCCTGTAAATGGTGCGCAAGGCTATTAGCAGCCATTTGCTGCTTGCCTAATATATGAGCCAGCCCTAGGGCCGCGCAGCCCAGTTTGCCTGACACCCAGATATCGTCATCAATTTTAGCACCACTACGTCGGATGGCCTGACCTATAGGGATTTCGCCTATGATCTGTACGCTGATATTAAGCGGGCCACGAGTGGTATCACCGCCAATGAGGTCTACGTCAAAGGCATCGGCACAGGAAAAGAAACCTTGGGAAAAATGGCTTAGCCAGGTTGCGTCATTTTCTGGAAGTGAAATAGATAAAGTTGCCCATTTAGGTTTCGCGCCCATGGCAGCCATGTCGGATAAATTGACGGCGAGGGATTTCCAACCTAATTTATGCGGGTCTACATCAGCAAAAAAATGAGTGCCCGCTACTAGCATATCGGTAGAAATAGCTAGTTCTATACCTGCACTTACGGGAATCAAAGCGGCATCATCGCCAATGCCGAGAGTTGTATGTTTGGTCGGGCGGGTAAAATGTTTACGTATTAAATCAAATTCAGACACGTCTTAGTTTCAATAAATTAGGTGGGGAATCAAGGATTCGGTGTAGCAACAGATTGTGGCCTGAACGCTTTTACGACCTCTTCATTAGTGACAAGATAAGGCATCGGATGTTCACTGGTAGCGAGCAAATCCAAGCAATAAGGCACGGCGGCAAAAATACCAGGAACTTTCACCGCGCCGGTTTCGTCCTTTAAGCCTTCAAGGGTTTGGGCGATAGCTTTTGGCTGGCCCGGTAAATTGATGATGAGCGAGTGCTTGCGAATCACGGCAACTTGTCTGGAAAGAATGGCAGTCGGCACAAAATTCAAGCTAATCTGTCGCATCTGCTCACCGAAACCGGGCATGACTTTATCTGCCACATTTATGGTAGCCTCCGGCGTCACATCACGTAATGCTGGGCCCGTGCCACCAGTCGTAAGTATCAAATGGCAACCCTCCACATCCACCAAGTCAATCAGCATGGCTTCAATTTCTGCCTGCGCATCGGCAATCAATCGAGCCACAATCTTAGTATCAGTAAGCAAAGCATTATCTAGCCACTTTTTTAAAGTGGGGATGCCTTTGTCTTCGTAAACGCCACCGCTTGCGCGGTCGCTGATTGAAACTAAGCCGATTTTAATGAATTCTTTTGTCATTCCACAGTCATTAACAGTACGTAATACTCAATAATACCATTACCTACCATAAAGGAATTTTCATGGCGTCGTTAAACAGGGGTTCAACTAGAAAAACAACAGTACTGCCAACAACATTCAAGTTGCAACAATTACAGTTCCGAGCGATGTTACTTACATTCCTATTCTTGGGCACATTGTTTTTCGCGCATAATCTTTATGCGGCAGATAATCCATATGAAAAGAATTACCGTGTACAGAATGGTAGCAATCTGAAATCATTGAGCACGTCACCAGATACCAAAATGTATGTGAGTAACCATAAGGATAAAGACAACATTAGTATGCTGGAGAATGGCTATGACATGATGGGCACTTCAGGGTTTGACGGGACTGATACATCATCTGACTTGGCACTACAATTCGGCAAGTCCATAAACGCAGATACAGTATTGGTCTATAGTAAATACGGTTCTGCTAAGACCTCAGCCTCTAAATTACAATTGATAAAAGAAGCGGCAAAACGTGGCGGAGGAATCGATGCGAAAGATTTGGAAGAGCCTGCAACAGAATATCAGTACTATGCGAGCTATTGGGCTAAATTGCCAACGCCTTTATTGGGTGTGCATCTTATCAAGTTAAAACCGGTGGTTGCCCCGGAAAGTGATGTAAAACCTGTAGATGAAAAGGGCTTGAATATTATCGCTGTCATTAAAGAATCCCCAGCAGCAAAAGCAGGCATTATAAAAGGTGACGTGCTGCTTAAACTCGGTGATGTAGAGCTCAATAAACCTGATGATCTGTTTTTGGCGGTGAAGCGGTATGAAGGTGAAACGGTGCAGGTTGAGTTAATGCGAGATCAGTCGAATATTACAGTAACAGTTGCGCTTAATTCCCGTAAATGATTAAAGTTTGAAAATTCAAAGTCCACTACGGTGGGCTTTTTTATATCAAAAACATAATAGCAGCCACCAATGTCGGCGGAAGTGCAGCCAACAACAAAAATCCTGCATTGATAGCACCATCGTTGAATGCGTGTTTAAGCAATGCCGCACCAGCGGGATTAGGCGCATTGGCGATGATGGTCAAACCACCCCCAGTCACGGCACCGGCCATTAGCATGTATTTCGCAGCATCCGATAATCCGTCAATTTGCGCACCTAAATAAGTTAACGCAGCATTATCGGTAATAGCAGTCAGTGCAATTGCGCCAAAAAATAACGCTATGGGCTTCAACGAAGATACAAGGGGTTGTAACCACCATTGCTGCATGCCGCCTAGAATCACTAACCCCGCTAAGAAAAAGCCTACCACCAGACCTTCTTTTAAAAATAAAGGTGACTGATATTGCTCATAGGCTTGAGTGAAACCTAGGAACAAGAGGAATAAACCAATAAATATCACTGGATGGTGCGAAAAATAGACAATGCTTATTAAGAAAATCAGATGGATTAAGATAACCAATAAGGGTGTCTTAGTTTTGTTGGTTACTGTGGCAATGTCTTCAACTTTTGGCATATAAGCGCGCAATAAAAAGCTTGCCAAGCTTGCGTTGATGATGACAGCCACTGCTGCTTTCCAGCCAAAATTGTATGCCATGAAAGTTGAATCCCACCCCCATTCCTTAGCTACCATCAGCACGGGTGGAGCTGCATAAGCAGTCAGCGTACCGCCTATTGAAACATTGACGAAGAGCACCGCTAAAAACACATACTTAAGCCATTCGGGCACGTTTTTATTAAATGCGAGAGGTGCTAGCATGATGGCGGCAATGGTCATTGCCGCTGGCTCAGTGATAAAAGAACCTAATAAAGGCACCATCGCTAAATACAACCATACTTGCGACAAGACATTATGGATTGGGGCTAATTTTGCTAAGTAGAATATCAGGCTTTCTACCGCGCCTAATATAGGTCGAGAAGCAGCGACCACCATAATCACAAATACAAAAAGTGGTTCGGTATATTGTCTGGATTCAACGTAGCTTATAGCATCGTCGCTACCCGCCAATGCTGCCATGATACCAATTAATATAAATGACCAAAAGCCAAAGACTATTTCTACTTCGCCAAGTAAATGTAGTAGCCCTGCATGCTTTGGGTGTCGTTTAGCTAGACTTTCAAAAGTATTCGCCGCAAATGTGTGTACCAACGCAATGGCAAAAATAATGGCTGCTACTATCTGTATTTGATCTCGCAAACTATTCAATCGTCGGGAAAGTTTTCGTCGTTATCCGAGAGATTCATGTCTTTTTGCGACGCCTCAGTGACTTCGCGTAGCAATTTGAAAATCTCGCGACTGCTTTTGGGTGGTTTGTTTGCAAGCTGCTCTTTTTGAGCATTGCGTATTAATGTGCGTAACCGCTGGTTATCTGTCTTAGGGTGCAGTGCGATAAATTCAGAAAAAGCATTCTGATCGGCAATCAAGCGGTCGCGCCAGCGTTCCAGACCATGGAAATAGGCGTTTTCGGCACTGTGCTTTCCATCCCAACGTGATAATTGTTCGATTATAGGCGCTATGTCAATGTCACGCATTAGTCTGCCCAAATATTGGCGGTGACGACGGGTAGCCCCGTTGGCAGTGATTTTTTTAGTATCGAGTACTGCAATCATCAGGGTTTCAGGCAGGGCTAACTTCTCAAGTTTGTCTTTAGGTAATTCAGATAACCTGACACCTAGGGTCTGCTGGGCATCTGCCTCGGCCTTGAGTTTGGTTTTGCTGATGGGTTCATCAGTTTCTAAATCAGCGTCATTGATTAATTCAATGCTGGTATTTGTCTTTTTAGGTTTCATGCTGAGGTATTATAACAGCTCTTCAGGTTCGATTTTTGGTGCGATTGGTATAGGTACTGATTGCCGATCCTATTATTAGTTTTAGAAAGATAGAGTAATGGCAGATTCAGGATTTACGTATTCTTTAGATGAAATTAAGCAAATGTCTGAGGATGTGCTTAAAGTAGCGAAAACACAAGGGGCCACGGCAACAGAAGTGGAGCTGAGCCTTAGCATTGGGCAAAGTGTATCAGTACGTATGGGCGAAACGGAGAACATAGAATATAACCGAGACAAAGGAATGGCGGTGACCATTTATTTCGGTCTCCAAAAAGGTCATGCTAGTACATCTGATTTAAGCTCCCAAGCCCTCAAAGATACGGTAACAGCGGCTTGCAATATTGCCAAATACACAGCCAAAGATGAGTTCTGCGGACTTGCTGATGCTCATTTAATGGCAACTCAAGTTCAAGACTTAGATTTGCATCATCCTTGGGATTTGTCAGTGGATGAAGCGATTGCCATTGCTAAGGAATGTGAAACCGCCGCGCTGAGTGTGGATAACCGCATCACCAATTCAGAGGGTGCGAATGTTTCAACAGGCACAGGCTTTTTTGCTTACGCCAACAGCCATGGCTTTACCGGCGGTTATCCAAGCTCCCGACATGGCATCAGTTGCTCAGTCATTGCGGAATCTGGTGACAATATGCAGCGCGATTACTGGTATACCACTGCAAGGGCAGCGGAAGATTTAGAGTCCGCCATTGCTATCGGCAAGATAGCCGGTGAACGTACAGTTAGGCGTTTAGACGCTAAAAGGATTAAAACTTGCCAAGTGCCAATTTTGTTTGAGGCACCTTTAGCTAGTGGCCTAATCTCAACTTTGATTAGTGCAATATCCGGTAGTAATTTATATCGTAAATCTTCGTTTCTGTTGGATAGCTTAGGTAAACAGATCGCCAGCCCATTATTGAATATCTATGAAGACCCACATCTCAAGAGAGGCCTCGCAAGCAGCCCATTTGATAACGAAGGAGTGGCCACACATCCTCGACAGTTAGTGAGGGACGGCATATTGCAGGGCTACATCCTCGGCAGCTATTCCGCGCGTAAGCTAGGCATGCAGAATACCGGCAATGCGGGTGGAAACCATAATTTGATTGTCCAGTCCGGGACTCATGACTTCGCAGAATTATTAAAACAGATGGGTACAGGTTTGCTGGTGACCGAGTTGCTTGGTCATGGCATGAATATGGTGAGCGGTGATTACTCTAGGGGCGCAGCAGGTTTCTGGGTGGAAGATGGCGTGATAATTCATCCAGTAGAGGAAATCACCATTGCCAGTAATATGGCTGATATGCTCAAAATGATCATCGGTATAGGCAATGATGTATTAGTGCAAGGCTCTAAACAGGTCGGTTCTATTCTTATTGAAAAGATGACAGTAGCGTGTGAGTAATTGCTGTGACGTAATAATGAGATTGCTCATATATACGAGCGGCAAGCTATACTCGTTTGAAGGTATATTCCACGTATAAGACCTTCTAGTTGGCCGATTGAGTTGGTGACGGACAATAAGAAGCCCCATTTTCTGGGGCTTTTTATTGAGTAAATAAAGTATTATTTATTTGGCTCTTCTTTAGGTGCTTCTTCCTGAGGTGCCACTTCTTTAGGGGTTTCGGCATCTTCACTGAATTCATCTTTTACGAAATCATTGGGCACCCTGCCATCATGCACTTGGCTTGCACGCCTTTGCAGATAGGCATCACGAGTGAACGCATAGGGGTCCAATGATGCATCATCCACCAAATCGGATGCTGTTAAAAGTTCAGTGCGTTTGTCGATGAATTGGGCCGCGCGTAATTGATTATGCAACCTGATTTGACCAATATTATGAGTATAAGTGATTGGGTCGGTAGTAGCGGTATCCACCACTAAACCTGTAGTGTCACGCACGTCGGATGGACCAAGGAATGGTAATACCAGATATGCGCCTGGGCCTACACCCCAATGCCCTAAAGTCTGACCGAAATCTTCTTTACGTTTTTCAATACCGTCCTTCGAGGCAATATCGATAAAGCCGGCAATACCAAAGGTGGTATTGATGACAAAACGCCCTGCATCAGTAAAGGCATGTGCAAATTTGAATTGCAGCAAATCATTGACCGTGGTGGTGATCATGCTGAGATTGCTGAAGAAGTTGTTGATACCGGTGCGTACTGCAGTTGGGGCGACGGCTTTATAAGCTTTTGCAACAGGCTTAATTACAGCTCTATCTGCCACATCGTTAAATTTATATATTCCGCGATTCATGCCTTCGAGCGGATCTTTACTGGTTTGTGATGCGCAACTTGAAAGCAATGCGGTTGCACATAAGGCCATTACCAATTTTAATAATTTTTTATGCATTTTTTTAGAGTTCTTTAAAATTAATACGTTATGCCTATGATTATTCATGAGTAAGCGATTTCTGTCCACTGATATAAAAACCAATATAAAACCTCCAATATAATTGACAATCGCATGTTGCAAAAATACAACATAAGTTAGTCATAATATATTAGGCACAAGCCGTAAATAACAGTGCAAAGTATGTGCCAGTTGATTCAAATTAATTGAAATCTAGTTTTTTTAGTGCATTACAACTGTTTCGTTCTACAAAAGAGAAGGTTTGGCACCTTGACCGCTTTTATATAGCTCTAATGCCCGCGCTCTTTGCGTGGCATGATCGACAATTGGCAAAGGATAGTTTCGACCTACAGTTAAATCCAAAGATTGCTGGCGTAGCGGTAGAATTAGCCAGGGCGCATGAATTTCCTTATCATTGCAATCAACCAATTCGGGCACATATTTACGGATAAACTTACCATTTTCGTCAAATCGCTCGCTTTGGGTGATGGGGTTGAATATACGAAACCATGGTTGCGCGTCACAGCCGGTGCTCGCTGCCCACTGCCAGCCTCCATTATTAGCGCTAAAATCAAAGTCGATTAACTTCTCGGCAAAATAACGTTCACCCCAACGCCAATCTACCAAAAGGTCTTTGACCAAAAAGCTAGCTGCTACCATACGCAGGCGGTTATGCATAAATCCCGTAGTGTTCAATTGTCGCATTGCAGCATCGACTAATGGATAACCAGTTTGTCCATCGCACCAAGCTTTAAATAGTATTTTGCTGTTAGGAAATGGCAGCTCGTTATACTCAGGTTTAGAAGTTTTACCTTCAGCGATTTGTGGACTGTGGTGCAATATCTGGAAATAAAAATCCCGCCAAATCAACTCATTCAGCCACGTCTGTGAGCCTATGCTGGCTGCATGGCGTGCCTCACGCGCAAGGTGGCGTATAGAAACCGTACCGAATCTCAGATGCACCGAGAGGTATGAAACGCCTTTGATAGCCGGAAAATTCCGCGCCTCTTTATAACCGTTCATACGCTGCTTAAAGTCATCAAATAAAACCAATCCACCTGTTATGCCTGTCGGCAAATGCAGTTTGGCAAGATTAGTG
>JACDEP010000175.1 GCA_013816325.1 Methylotenera sp. | reverse complement strand
GGTTAATCATGGTGAAAAACTTTTCCTACTTTTTAATTTCATAGGCTTTGCCTTGTTGCTCATTGCATCCAGCACGCTGGAGGCTGGCCATCTAGTAAGTCTGCCGGCCGCACTCCCATTGGCTCCTGGAGGCATGCTCGGAACAACGGTAGATGGGCTACTACGCAGCATGTTCGGCTATACCGGCTCTACGATGGCGTTGCTGGCGATGTTCGTAGTGGGTTTTAGCTTATTTACTGGCTGGTCATGGATCATGATTACGGAGAAATTGGGCGCGGTTCTAATGAACAGCTTTGAATTCGCCAAATTTAAATGGCAGGATTGGCAAGATAGGAAAGCCGGTAAAGCGGTTGAAATTGAACGTACGGAATACGTTGAAAGTGAACGTAAAAAAACCATCAATCGCGAACCTGTGCAGATTGAAACTCCAGTGCTGGAAATCGCCCAAAGTGCGCGCGTGCAAAAAGAGAAACAAGTGCCATTGTTTGAAACGCATCCAGATTCACTATTGCCGCCTATCCATTTGTTAGAACTACCGGCGGGGACCGTTGAACTGCAATCGCCGGAAACGCTGGATTTTACTTCGCGATTAATTGAGCGCAAGTTGAACGATTTTGGCATTGAGGTAAAAGTGTTAACTGCCTTACCTGGCCCAGTGATTACACGGTACGAGCTTGAACCTTCTGCTGGAGTTAAAGGTAGCCAAGTGACCAATTTGGTTAAAGACTTGGCACGAGCATTGTCAGTAGTTAGTGTGCGTGTAGTGGAAACCATTCCTGGCAAAACCTGTATGGGCTTGGAAATTCCTAACCCCAAACGGCAGATTGTCTATCTATCAGAAATCATGGGTAGCCAAGCTTACGCTGACGTACATTCTCCACTGGCGATTTCGCTAGGCAAGGATATTGCCGGTAAACCTGCGGTAGCGGATTTAGCCAAGATGCCGCATGTATTGGTTGCGGGTACCACCGGCTCCGGAAAATCCGTAGCCATTAACGCATTGATTTTAAGTCTTCTATATAAGGCGGATGCCAGCCAAGTACGCATGATTCTAATCGACCCGAAAATGCTCGAGCTTTCCGTATACGAAGGCATTCCGCATTTATTAGCACCAGTAGTAACTGACATGCGGCAAGCCGCTAATGCATTAAATTGGTGTGTGGCAGAAATGGAACGCCGCTATAAATTAATGTCCACGCTGGGTGTGCGTAATTTGGCAGGTTTTAACCAAAAAATTCGTGAGGCTGAAAAAGAAGGTAAGAAGATTCCGCATCCTTTCAGCCTGACGCCGGATGAACCTGAACCATTGGGCGAAATGCCGTTAATTGTAGTGGTCATTGATGAGCTGGCTGACTTGATGATGGTAGTTGGTAAAAAGGTTGAAGAGCTGATAGCGCGCCTGGCGCAAAAAGCCCGTGCATCGGGTATCCACTTAGTACTCGCAACGCAACGTCCTTCGGTGGATGTAATTACCGGCCTGATTAAAGCCAATATTCCTACCCGTGTTGCGTTTCAGGTGTCTAGTAAAATCGATTCCAGGACTATATTGGATCAGATGGGTGCTGAAGCCTTGTTAGGCCAAGGGGATATGTTGTATATGCCACCAGGCACGGGCTATCCCACCCGCATTCATGGCGCATTTGTTTCTGACCAAGAGGTCCATAAAGTAGTTAATTACTTGAAAGCCCAGGGTGAACCTAACTACATAGAAGGCATCTTAAATAACGAGGTGGAAGAGGGCGGAGCAGACTTTTTAGGCGGAGGAGATGGCGGTGGTAGTGATTCGGACCCGCTATATGATGAAGCCGTTGCTATCGTACTAAAAACTCGTCGTGCCAGTATTTCTGCAGTACAGCGCCAATTGCGTATAGGCTATAACCGCGCTGCTCGCTTGATTGAAGAAATGGAACGGGCAGGTCTGGTTTCAGCGATGCAGAGTAATGGCAACCGTGAAGTTCTTGCGCCGCATCACGAAGCTTAATATTTTCCAAAAGCACCAAGGAATTGAATGAAAATAAAACTAGCATTACTGGGCTTGCTATTTATGCCGTTTGCAGCAGATGCAGACGGGATTGGCAGCCTTAAGAACTTTTATAATAATACCCATGCTGTACACGCGAATTTTTACCAGCTGGTCACAGATAAACAAGGCCGTAAAGTGCAGGAAGTATATGGCGAGATGCAGCTGAAACGCCCTAATAAATTCAAATGGGATTACAACAAGCCATATGAGCAGCAAATAATCAGCGATGGAAAGCAGGTATGGTTATACGATACTGAATTAGCCCAAGTTACGGTACGCGCAATTGATAAAGCCTTGGGTTCCAGCCCTGCAGCGTTACTTGCGGGGGATGACAGCCTGGACAAAGGTTTCAAGCTTAGTAATATCGACCGTAGAGACAATAATGAATGGGTAAGTGCCGAACCAGTTGTACGTGACACCGGTTTTGAAAAAATATTGCTGGGCTTCAATGACAATAAATTGCAAGAAATGGAGCTAATTGACAGTTTTGGTCACAAAACACAAATTGTATTTAGTGAAGTTGAAGTTAATCCTGTTATTAACAATAAGACATTTTTATTTAAACCACCTAAAGGGGTTGATGTAGTGGGAGAATAATTACTGGGTATAAATTATTATAAAATAAGGCGCAACAGCGCCTTTATTATTGTTGTAAACACGCAACAAGTTTAATTATAAATTCCTGTTTATTATAAAAATTCAAATAATTGTAACCAAAATTAACTTAAATTTAGGTATTATTAAATTAGGGATAAAGGGGAAAATTGATGCAAGTTTCACGTCTAAAGCAATGGGTGCTCGTTCTGGCATTGCTCACACCAACTTCTGTGTTCGCAGATGAAGTCATTACAAAAGCGCAGGAATTGGTTAAAGCTGGCGATTATAAAGCAGCTTATGAATTACTCGAGCCATTAGAAACCGAACGGTCAGGCAATGTGGAGTATGACATGTTACTTGGTGTTTCAGGGGTGCAAGGCGGTGAAAACTCACGCGGTATATTTGCACTAGAACGAGTTTTAGCCATTGAGCCAAACAATATCGAAGCGCGGGCGATGATTGCCAAAGGCTATTATCGCGCGGGTGAAGCAGAAAATGCTAAAGCAGAGTTTGATAATGTATTAAGCCAAAAACCAAATGCGCAAATTACTAAGCTTATTGAAGACAATATGCTGGCAATAGATAAAGCAACAGGCCAAACCACCGCTTTCGCAGCTTATTTGGATTTTGGCATTGGTCACGACAGTAATATTAATAGCGCTACCTCGAGTTCTACTATCAATGCTTCAATCGCAGGCTCACCGCTAATTCCATTGACTTTGAGCCCTTCTTCACAAGAGCAATCAAGTAATTTCGTGAATGGCGCAGCAGGTATTTCTGTACGTGTGCCACTAAGTAAAAACGTATCGGCATTTGGTTCTTTAGCAGGCACTACAAAAATAAATTGGGCAACTGAAATATTTGATACTAGTTCACTAGATTACAGTGTTGGTTTAAATGTAAAGCATAACATTGACAATTTTAGTGTCGCTTTACAAGGCGGCTCATTTTCAGTAGATGCTAATACGTTCCGTGATGCAATAGGCTTAAATGGTCAGTGGCAGCGCAATATAGATGATCACAATCAAGCCAGTGTATTTGCTCAAGTATCTAAATTGGAATATCCAGACAGTTCGGTGCGTGATGCAAAGCGCTATATTGTTGGAGGCGGTTGGGGCCATAGTTTTGATGGCGATAAAGCTAAAGTGATTTACCTAAGTGCTTACGGAGGCAAAGAAAAGACCGATGACTCTAGTTTTGATTTTTTAAGCAATGACATCTATGGTTTACGCGCCCTAGGGCAATTGGCAATCAATTATAAATTAGTCGCCTTTACAGGTTTGAGTTATGAACATCGTAAATATGACGAACAAGACCCTGCATTCTTGATAACACGTAGAGACAACCAGTATGATTTTAATATTGGCTTACGTTATTTGCCTGGTAATAACT
>JACDEP010000057.1 GCA_013816325.1 Methylotenera sp. | reverse complement strand
GCCTTCGGCTTTGGTATCCCCATGGCTTTTGCTGCCATCATGGATTATATCGCGCCTATTGCATGGCTTTTATTGGTCGCTAATATTTTCTGGGCAGTGGCCTATGATACCGAATACGCGATGGTAGACCGTGAAGATGACGTGAAAATAGGTATCAAGTCTTCAGCCCTTACCTTTGGTCGCTTTGACGTGATTGCTGTGATGGCTTGCTATGCGCTAGCGCTGCTACTGTTAGTGATTGCAGGCAGATGGCTGCTAATGAGCTACGCTTACAATACCGGTCTGGCAATAGCTAGCGGCATTGCCATTTATCATTACACACTGATTAAAAATCGTGAAAAAGCCAATTGTTTCAAGGCTTTTTTAGGGAATAGCTGGATTGGTTTTGCTGTATTCGGCGGACTGGCTGGGGAATATTTAATGCGTTACTTAGGCTAAGTTTTAAATTGCGTTAAGTTCTAAAATTCGCCTTAGTCCTTATCGACTTTCGGTAAGTCCCAGTCAAACTCAATGACGTTACTATCTTTTGCAGGTGCAGGTGCAGGTGCAGGTGCAGGTGCAGGTGCAGGTGCAGGTGCAGGTTTTTTCTTGGCTTTTGATTCAGCTTCGCTTAGATACTTATTGATAATATCTGCGTCAGATTCTTCAATATCAAAATCGGTTTCTTGAGTGATTCCTTCAACTTTAGTTTTATGAGCTATAGGTAGAGTCGGCGGTACTGTTGTTGATGCTATTTCAATTTCTTCTGTAGATACATCGAAATCAATCGCTTCAAAATCCAGTGTACTTGTACTTGTACTTGTACTTGTACTTGTACCTGTAGCAGTTGGCTCTGCGCTAATTTCATCGGCATCCAGTACCATATCAATCTCATATGCTTGATTAGTTAAGTCATCTTCGATTACATCTATCTCAGTATTATCATTTTCAGTACCGCCGGTCAATCCGGGAAACTTATTCTCATTTACGTGAGTTTGTGCCGGGATTTCGCTGGTGCGTTCATATTGCCTCTGGTCTTCAAGTGCATTACTTTCAGCATTGGCCGCGAATGCCGCGCGATTGATTTCTGCATTTTCAAATAAAGGTTTTACCGCTTCAGGCTTATAGGCGGCTGCGGAGCCAGGATTATTTGATTGCAGTATCGTCGCAATTTGTTTCAGGAAGAATAACTCTTCAAACGTGTTTCGTTCGAAACCTTCGCGTGGCTGGGATTGCTGGTTGTAAATCAGGTCGCTCAAGAATCCGATAGCATATTGAGAGCCCCATACACCCTCCAGCCGGGTGACGATATGTGGATGGTCTTCAATAGTAGAATTATCTTTGTTCATGGCCTCCGCAAAGCTAGGCATCTTGATATTGAAGAATTGATTACATTCTTTTACGGCGATTTCATAATCGGATTCAGAACCTTCCTTAGCTAAAAGACTGAATAATTTCATCCAGACCGCGGGCGATTCGGCAGGGGCATCCTCAAGATGATTCTGTAGTAGCTGTATGGCTAAGGCAGGCCGACCATGTTCAATGAATACATCGGCATGATCCAGTACGTTTTCTACTTCGTCATTTTCTGCTTGCACCAAGGCCGACTGGCCTGCAAACTCATTCGGATGCGCAGAAAAGCTGTCCCCAAAAGTAGACTCATTGAAAATGGAGGCACTGATATTTTTCGAGTCAGGCAACGCATCTACATCTTTATCGCCAGCCTCAGCATCAAACCAAACCGCTTCATCCTGCTGCAATCGGCCCAACATAATTTTGCGACGCAATAGCTCTGCCACTGCAATCACACCAATAATGCCAAGCCCAATCAGTATGCGCTGTAGCCATTCATATACTGTTGGTGAAATGCTAAAACTTTCATTTTTAACTTTCTCATTTTCTGCCTGCAATTGCGTGTTTTTAGTCTGCAAACTTAAAATCTGTTTTTCCAAATGTGTCAGGCGATTGGTCATTACCGTGACTTCATCTGCTTCATCCACGCTATTGGTAATAACTGGTACAGTTTCTGTACGTTCAAAATCAATTTTGGTTTCCAAACGCAGGGATAAATTTGGCCGGTTATTGGTATTGCTATCCATGTTGCCGCCGGAAATTACCAAGAACGCTTTATCTGTACTAGGCTTAGCTTGGGCTGCAGAGGTAGCCTTTGTTGTATCATGGGGCTTGCCTTCGCTAGCAGCCCTTCCGGTGTAGGCTTCAGCCAGCTTCTCATCTATGGTTGTAGCTCGTGCAACCTTTCGTTTCTTTTTAGGCTTCTCTGCTACTTGAGGGGCATCAGTTGCAGTGGTAACCTCATTAGTGTTTGCCTGCTCAACTTTAGGTGTTTTTCTTTTGCTTTTAGAAACCTTCGATATAGGAATGTCATTTAATGCTGACTTCTCAGCTGCGATAACTTCCGGGTTGACGGTAGGCGCGGGGTCCATGAGTAAAACATATTCCCGGCTGATGGTGGGTTCGCAATGAAATGCAACGAGCAAATTGACGATAGGCTCGGTAATGATATCGTAAGAAATAATGTTGAGTTGGGATACCCCATTAGTTTTTTTGAGTGTGACATATGCCTTTTTGAAAGCGCCAACTTCACTGGCATCTGTAGCAGTAAAACAGCTTGGGTCCAGCACCGCATCTGCGTCGCTTAAGGCTACCCTAGCATTAAGCGCTCCGTTTAAATGCGATTTAAGTTCGATATCGCCCAGACCTAACGCAAAGGCTAAGGTGCAATTTAGATACAAAAATAGAAAAAATATGAATCTCAAGCTAATACTTTTATAGGGATAGGATAGGGTCACCATTACCGTTTGTTTTATTAAATCCTGATTGTAAATAATAACTTTAAGGCAATATCTAATATTAGTTCTAGTATCGTAGCATAAGCCAATGATAATCAGGCTAATAAGCACCCTTAATAACCCGTTTGGATTACTTTTTTTTACATAAATTCTTTCGTTGGTGCATACTGTCGTCCTGAAACGATATAAATCGCATCAGCATGTTGATAAAGCGCAACATAATGTTTGACAAACCACTCCAGTTCAGCATAAAATCCGCCTCTTAATTTTTTAGCTCATAGTATTGGTTACACGATGAAAACCTTTTCAGCAAAATCACATGAAGTGAAGCGTGACTGGTTTGTGGTTGATGCCACAGACCTAGTGCTAGGCCGTTTGGCTAGCGGTATTGCGCACCGTTTACGCGGCAAACATAAAACTATCTATACGCCTCACGTTGATACAGGTGACTACATTGTCGTAATCAATGCCGACAAATTAAAAGTTACAGGTAACAAAGGTGACGGTAAGCTTTACCATAGCCACTCTGGTTATCCAGGTGGTATCAGCACTACAACATTCTCTAAAATGCAAGACAAGTTCCCAGGTCGCGCTTTAGAGAAAGCGGTTAAGGGCATGTTACCTAAAGGTCCTTTAGGCTATGCAATGATCAAAAAAATGAAAGTTTATGCTGGCGACAAGCATGAGCATGCGGCACAACAACCGCAAGCATTGAAAATCTAAGGATATATAGAATGATCGGTAAATATAACTACGGTACAGGCCGCCGCAAAAGTTCAGTAGCGCGCGTGTTCTTGAAATCAGGTAAAGGCAACATTATTGTGAATGATAAGCCTGTTGACGAATATTTCTCACGTGTGACCTCACGTATGATTTTGCGTCAACCATTAGAGTTAACTAACAACATCGCTAGCTTTGACATCATGGTCAATGTAATCGGCGGTGGTGAATCTGGCCAAGCTGGTGCAGTACGCCACGGTATCACTCGTGCTTTGATCGACTACGATGCAGCTTTGAAAAGTGCATTGTCTCAAGCTGGTTTCGTCACTCGCGATGCTCGAGAAGTTGAACGTAAAAAAGTGGGTCTACGTAAAGCGCGTCGTCGTAAACAATTCTCTAAACGCTAATTCATTCAGCGTCATGAAATTAAAAAAGGTCGCGTTAGCGGCCTTTTTCATTTAAGGTTTCATTTTATTCAAATTGGGTAAGAAGTAGTGGTAAGGGTAATTGATATGCAAACACAAAAATTAAAGGTAGGCATTGTTGGTGGCACTGGTTATACAGGTGTTGAACTGCTACGTTTGTTATGTGTACACCCGAATGTCACGTTAACTGTGATTACATCGCGTGGCGAGGCAGGCTTGGCAGTCGCGGATATGTTCTCTAGCCTGCGGGGGTATGTGGATTTGACGTTTACCGATCCTGCGCTAGCCAATTTGACGGATTGTGACATAGTGTTTTTTGCCACACCAAATGGCATCGCCATGCAGCAGACACGGGATTTGCTGACTAAAGGCGTGCGGGTCATCGATCTGGCTGCCGATTTCCGGATTAAAGACATTCCTACTTGGGAAAAATGGTACAGCATGACCCATGCTTGTCCTGACTTGGTAACAACAGCGGTGTATGGCTTGCCAGAAATGAACCGTGAGGCCATCAAGACTGCACAATTAGTGGCTAACCCAGGTTGCTACCCAACTGCTGTGCAACTCGGTTTTATGCCATTACTAGAAGCAGACGTTGTCGATACCGGCTATTTGATTGCTGATGCGAAATCCGGTGTGAGTGGTGCAGGGCGTAAAGCCGAAGTGCATAGTTTATTCTCAGAGGCTGGCGATAATTTCAAAGCATACGGCGTAGCCGGGCATAGACACCTTCCGGAAATCAGCCAAGGTCTTACCTATATGGCTAAAGGTAAGGTCGGCTTCACCTTTGTGCCGCATTTAACCCCGTTAATTCGGGGTATACATGCCACTCTATACGCTAAATTAATCAAGCCCACGGATCTGCAAGCCTTGTTTGAAGCACGGTATAAAGATGAACGATTTGTTGACGTGTTGGCTAAAGGCGCGCACCCTGAAACAAGGTCGGTACGGGGTTCTAATATTTGTAGAATCGCGGTTCACCAACCGCAAGGCAGCGATACGGTGGTGGTATTGTCAGTCATTGATAACCTAGTTAAAGGTGCTGCCGGCCAAGCGGTGCAGAATATGAATATCATGTTCGATTTTCCTGAAAATACCGGTTTAGAACTCGTACCTTTGCTGCCATAACAGTTGATATACAGATGAAGCCTGTTAGAAGAAGGATCAGAAGGCATTTTGGTTTAACTGCAAAGCAGGTGGCAGTGCGGTCACAGCGGCCCTGGTATTTTCAATGGGCGATTGCTACCATGTTCATAATGGGTGGTTATCTAATTGCCTATTGGCAATTTACCGGCGGCGGTGAAAATATCGGTGAAAAATTAAAGCTGGCGACCCTTGAAAATCAGACCATGCAGACCAAGATAGTACTAGTAGAGCGTCAGATTCAGATTGAAAAAGCGGCCCAGAGCACCCTTGAAAAACAGCTTAATATTGTGCAAGACGAAAACATACACGTAAAAGAAGATCTTTTGTTTTATAAAAATATCGTTAACCAGAAACGATTGCTCAATAGATAGATTGCTGCCTCAATATACGAATCATGACGGGAATGAGAAATGTTTTTCAATAAAAGTAACAAAATCCAAAATAGTATCGATACCCTTATAGGCGTTGATACGCGTATAGAAGGCGATGTGCATTTCTCCGGTGGTTTACGGGTCGATGGTGCTATTCGCGGTAATGTAAGTGAACCAAATACCACTGCAAGCACACTAATTTTGAGTGAGCATGGCCGTATTGAAGGCGCTGTGAATGCCTCAAAAATCGTCATTAATGGCAAAGTGATAGGCCCAGTCAAGGCTGACCAGTTTATTGAGCTGCAACCCAAGGCGCGTATCACAGGCGATGTTTATTACAAATCACTCGAAATGCATACTGGCGCAGTCATTGAAGGGAAGCTGGTTTACCTGGGTGATGCTGCGCAGAACTTAGCTGATGACGTTTAATAGCGATAACTACAGAATTATCGTTTGATGAAAAGCACAAACGAATTTGACCTTGCTACCAGACAGTAGCATAATGATTTTATTGAAGATTTAGGAGTACATAATGAACGCAGTTACCGACTTACCAGATATTGAAGTGCCAGCGCCGTTGGTGTTTACAGACAATGCCGCAAAAAAAGTGAAAGAACTGATTGAAGAAGAAGGCAGTCCGGATTTAAAACTACGCGTGTTTGTTAGCGGTGGCGGTTGCTCCGGCTTTCAATACGGTTTCACATTTGAGGAAGAAGTGAACGAAGATGACACCCAGGTACAAAAGGATACCGTCACTTTATTGATCGACCCGATGAGTCTGCAATACCTGATGGGTGCTGAGATTGATTATCAAGATAGCTTGCAAGGTTCGCAATTCGTGATTCGTAATCCACAAGCGACTACGACATGTGGATGCGGTTCATCCTTCTCGGTTTAAGCCTTAATTAGTAAAAAAGCCAAGCGTTTGCTTGGTTTTTTTATTTCAAGTTCTTTCTTTTAAGTAATAGATAAGCAGCAGGCAATACAAATAATGATAGTAATGGAGCAGTCAGCATGCCACCTACCATGGGTGCAGCAATGCGGCTCATGGCTTCTGACCCTGTACCTCTCCCAATCAAAATTGGTATTAAGCCAGCTAAGATGACTGCCACGGTCATCGCTTTTGGCCTGACTCTGAGGGCAGCCCCTTCAATCAATGCCGCGTATAAATCCTCGGTATTGTTGAGTTTACCGGCGGCTCGATAACGTTCAATCGCATCATCTAGATACACCAGCATGATGATACCGAATTCAGCGGCTAAGCCTGATAAAGCAATCATGCCTACGCCACTGGCAATTGAGAAGTGATATCCTAAGAAGTACAAAAACCATACAGCGCCTACTAAGGCAAAAGGTAAACTCCCTAATATAAGTATGGCGGGAGTAATACGTTTGAAGGCTAAAAATAACAAGATAAAAATAATGCCTAATGTCATCGGCACGACGTAGCTTAAACGTTTAGAAGCGCGTTCAAAATATTCAAACTGACCGGACCATGCAAGCGAATACCCTGCAGGCAATTGAAGTTCTTTGTCCAACATGACTTTTGCATCTTTAACAAAACCACCTAGATCACGGTCTTGAATATCCACGTACACCCAGACATTTGGCCGCGCATTTTCACTTTTAATCATCGGTGGACCATCCGTCACTTTGACTTCTGCGACCTCACCAAGTGGAACCGTTGCGCCTTGCTCAGTGATGATAGGCAATGATTTAAGCTTTTCTACTGAGTCACGTAATTCTCGTGGAAACCTAACGTTGATGGGGAAACGCGCTAAACCCTCAATTTTTTCACCGATATTATCGCCACCTATAGCCATTGAAACCAGCGCTTGCACGTCATTTATATTCAAGCCGTAACGAGCAATTTTTAGTCGGTCAATTTTCACATCAATATAACGACCACCAGTGACACGTTCAGCAATCACTGAACTAGCGCCAGGGACTTTTTTCATAAGCCGTTCGACTTCTTCACCGAGTTTTTCAAGTGTAACCAGATCAGCACCACCAATCTTGATACCGACCGGGCTTTTAATCCCGGTAGAAAGCATGTCGATACGATTACGAATTGGCTGTACCCATACGTTGGCCATGCCAGGTATTTTGAGTCGCACGTCAAGTTCTTTGACTAGCTTCTCTGGGGTCATTCCGGCACGCCATTCATCACGTGGCTTGAACTGAATAGTGGTTTCTAACATTTCTAGTGGCGCTGGATCGGTGGCCGTTTCAGCTCGGCCTGTTTTACCAAACACAGACTTCACTTCAGGCACAGTTTTGATGAGCCTATCGCTCAATTGGAGTATTTCAGAGGCTTTAGAAACAGATAGTCCAGGCAGTGCTGTTGGCATGTAGAGCAAGTCACCTTCATCCAAAGGTGGCATGAACTCACTACCCAATTTACTGAGTGGGTATAAGGAAATTAGCACTAAAATTAGCGCGACGCCTATGGTGACTTTTGGATAATGCATGACTTTGCCGAGTAGCGGTTTATAGATTGCAATTAGCCAGCGGTTAAGCGGATTGTTATGTTCCGGTCGAATATGCCCACGAATGAATATTGTCATCAATACAGGAATCAACGTTACTGATAAGCCTGCCGCTGCAGCCATGGCATAAGTCTTGGTAAAGGCGAGTGGTGCAAACAGCTTGCCTTCTTGTGCTTCTAATGTGAACACGGGAATAAACGACAAAGTGATAATCAATAATGAAAAGAACAATGCCGGTCCAATCTCGCTCGCCGCATCAATTATCACTTTAATGCGCTGGCTACTGTCCGGCTCCCCATGCTCGTTTTTGTAGTTTTCAAGTTGCCGATGCGCGTTTTCTATCATTACTATGGCAGCATCTACCATGGCGCCGATGGCAATAGCGATGCCACCTAACGACATGATATTAGCATTCACGCCTTGGTAATACATGACGATAAAGCTGACTAAAACGCCTATAGGTAATGCCACGATTGCCACTAAAGCAGAACGGAAGTGCCAGAGAAATACAGCACACACTAAGGCAACAACAATAAACTCTTCAATCAGTTTATGCGTGAGATTCTCTACCGCACGCTTAATCAATTGTGATCTATCGTAGGTAGTTACGATCTCTACGCCTTCAGGTAGACTCTTCTTCAGCGTATCAAGCTTGGCTTTCACTGCATCAATGGCTTCGAGTGCATTTTGCCCTGCACGCATCACAATGACCCCGCCGGACACTTCACCTTCGCCATTTAACTCCGCAACTCCGCGTCGCAGTTCCGGGCCAATTTGAATACGCGCTACATCAGATAAAAGTATGGGCGTACCATTGTTGCTAACCATGAGTGGGATATTGCGGAAATCATCTAAAGATTCCAAATAACCATGTGCACGCACCATATATTCGGCTTCAGCAGTTTCCACCAAGGCACCGCCTGTTTCCTGATTGGCAGATTGTATCGCTGAAACGACTTTTGATAGCGGTATGTGGTAATTGCGTAACTTATCAGGATCAACCTGCACTTGATACTGGCGAACCATACCGCCTAATGTAGCGACCTCAGCTACACCAGGAATTGTTTTCAACTCGAATTTAAGGAACCAATCTTGTAGTGCGCGTAGCTCACCCAAATCATGTTTACCACTGCGGTCAACCAATGCATATTCATATACCCAACCCACACCAGTGGCATCAGGTCCCAAGCTAGGGTTGGCCCCTTTAGGTAGTTTTGAGGAAATCTGGCTCAAGTATTCAAGTACACGGGAACGCGCCCAATATTGATCGGTACCATCGTTGAATAGAATGTAAACGAAAGAGTCACCAAAGAAGGAATAGCCACGTACTGTCTTTACCCCTGGCACCGATAACATTGTCGTTGTCAGTGGATAGGTCAGCTGATTCTCAACAATCTGTGGCGCTTGACCTGGCCATTGGGTACGGATGATGACTTGTGTATCAGATAAGTCAGGAATGGCATCCAGCGGTGTTCGCAGCATAGCAAATATACCCCAGGCGATGACCATCAGCGTCGCCAACAGCACCAATAAGCGATTGTTAGCTGACCAACGTATGAGTTGAGCAATCATGGCTTAGCTCCTTTCATACCGTCTTTCACCGCTCCGCCTTTCAGGACGGGCATCTTTTCAACACGGTCAATCATGTATTGCAGTGGCATGTTAGGTGTTTCAGGTGCTTCAGCTTTTAAATCAAACTCAACTTCATCACCAGTTTTGAGTTTGCTTAGCTGTTTGCTATCTTTGACCTTGAAGCCCATGGTCATTGATGGCCAGCCTAGTTCTGCGATGGGTTCGTGATGTAATGTGACACGACTTGACCGAGGGTCTATGTCTATTACTCTGCCATGGCCTTTGGCCATTTTCTCAGTTGGCATCGTTGTTTTTTTACTCATTTTCATATCATGCATATCACTGCTTTGCTCTAAACCTTTGCCCACCGCATTATTTTGCTGGGATAGTCTTGCCAGCACACCGGACAGCGATGCTTCAGAGTCAATTAAGAATTGGCCTGAAACAACCACGTTTTCGCCTTCAGCTAAACCACTCAAAATCTCTGTATAGCTATCACGTTCTTGCCCTATTTTTACCTCTGCCGGGCGATAACCATTAGTTTCTTTAACAATGACCAGTTTGCGCTTACCTGTTGCGATAATGCTTTCAGTTGGTACGGACAAAGCATCGCGTGTTTGTCCGGTAAATTCCACATTGGCATACATGCCCGGCCGCAAACGGTTACCTTTGTTAGGTAATTCGATACGCACCTGTAAGGTTCTGGATGTGTCATTCAACATTGGATATAGATAACCAACCTTGCCCTTGAATATTTCGTCCGGTAGGCTTTGTAGCTGAACATCGGCAGCGATACCTGGTTTCAATCTTGCCGCATCACGCTCAGGAACTTCTGCAATCATCCATACTTGGGAGAGGTCGGAGATTTGCACCAATGAACTGCCAGCCATCAATTGGCCGCCTTCTCTTACCCCTAATTCGGTGACGACTCCCGATGCAGGAGCATATACGCCAAATCGCGGACTAGACTTGCCAGACTTCGAAATTGCATTAATTTCACCTTCTGTCATGCCAAGTAATTTGAGACGATTCCGTGCAGCTTGTTTGAGTGAGTTATCACTATCCACACTGTTTAATCCTAGTAATGCTAAATATTCCTGCTGGGCGGCCAGTAAGTCTGGCGCATATATTTCAGCGATTTTCTGGCCTTTGCTCACTGGGTCACCCACAGCGCGCACCGATAACCGTTCTACGAATCCTGGGGTTCGCGTTTGCACTGCGTAAAAACGTCGTTCGTCAGGTTCTATGCGACCTACCGCAGAAAATGATTCACCGAAACTTTTAGTGGATACTTTCTCTAGCCTAATACCTAAGTTCTGGGTAGTTTGCGAAGAAATGGCCACGCCAGTTTCTTCGCCATTATTACCTTCGTTGCCATACTTAGGTTCCAGTTGCATATCCATGAAAGGGGACTTCCCGGGTTTGTCGAACTTTTGGTCCGGCACCATTGGGTCATACCAATATTTAACAGTTTTACCGCTACCATCTTGTACCACGCCATTGGTTTTCCCCTGCATCTTTCCAGCCTGTCCATTCGTTGAATTTTCCGCGGCCGGATTCGAATGCTTTTGGCCAAAGAACCAGCCTAGTGCTACCGCTAAAACGAGCAGAACGGCAACAATGACTATATGGAGCCGTTTCATGGAGTACCACCTTTATTGGCATCTACTTCATATTGAGGGGCTAATTTCATATCCATAAATGGAGATTGTCCTGATTTACTGAAATGCCTGTCTGGCAACATTGGGTCATACCAGAAAATTACTTTTTTGCCGCTATTATTTTGTTCAATTGGGGTGGTCGTATCTTCTGCTTTAATTTCATTTGGCAGCATCGCTGTAGGTTTTGCTTCAGTTGTAGATGGCATGACTTCTATAGTCTTTTCTAATGATGACCTATTCCCTGATTGAGTATTGATCGATTCTTGGTTATCTTTTTCAGAGCAGCCAATAACCACAATTAATAATGTTGTAATGGCTAATAGTTTAGTAGTTTTCATGATGTAACCTTTTTAATTTGATTTAAATAGCCGATTGTCATTTAACAGATAGCCGATTTTGACTGCGGCACGTTGTTTATCGGTCAAAATGGTCCAGTGGTCTAATTCAATATCTAGAACATCCCTGCGGGCGTCCCAGACCTCACTGAGGGGTTGTTTCCCAGATTGGTAGGCTGCTTGGGCGATGCTTAATTTAGCTTGTGCATTAGGGATAAGTTTTGTGATGTGCTCGTGCTCACGTGCTTCAGCTGCTTCAGCATCTGCCATCGCACTTTCCAGTTCAGAGGAAAGTTCACGCCGTCTGTCTTCGGTCAATTTGCGTGCCTTCTCGACTAGTACAAGCTTTTCTGCAGTTCGGCGGTCTTGTCGATTGGCACGATCTAATTGCAGGTCGATTGAAACCTGAAAGCTCAACATATCGCTGCGATCCGCAAAGCGTTTGCCATAGCCCACTTCCCAGCCCCAGTTACGCTCCAAGTTAGCTTGTGCGCTATCTACATCTAATTGGGCGACCTTTTCAGTTTGAACGGCATTGCGTAATAGCGGATGCTTTTCAATCTCTGTTTGAGCTGTGTCTTGGCTAAAACCATTACTCATCACTGGTAGTTCAGAAGAAATTGAACGTGACGCCGCTTTACCTATCCAGCGAGACAATACAGCGCGTGCTTTACGCTCATCTCTTGAAGCATAGATACGCTTTTCATTGGTCATGGATATTTGCGTATCCATGCGTAAGACATCGCTGGTTTTAGGCCCGCCGGAGCTTACACTCGCAGCCTGTACCTTGCGTTCAGCTACCATATCGTCAATCATTCTTAGGTAAAGCTCAGACTTACGCTGCGCTTCATAAACATCCAACCAAGCCAAAGCGACATCACGTTCAATGCTTCTCGTAGCCACGACGTGTTCAGTATTGAATTGTTCTGCTGCGGCCAACATCCGGTTTGAGGCGACCTCACGTTTTTTGCGTGGGACCATTTCTTGCGAAATACCAACATTGGCCATGGTTTGATC